>NZ_JBALNY010000174.1:0-12750 GCF_036962145.1 Bacillus sp. JJ1764
ATGAAAGCCAAAGCAGGTGAAAAAGGGGAGTGGGATGTCTTTCATCGAGGGGATGAAAGCCAAAGCAGGTGAAAAAGGGGAGTGGAATGTCCTTCATCAAGGTGATGAAAGTCAAAGCAAATAAAAAAGCGGAATAGGATGTCCTTCATTAAGGTGATGAAAGCCAAAGTAAGTAAAGAATCTGATCGAATTGTCTTTCATGATTTAAAAAATAAAAAAACTAGTTACTTAGCACACGAACTTGCCTTTCACCAGTTTCTCCAAAATATAAAATGAAAATTCCCCAATTATTCCGGCTGATGCACTTTCACAGCAGCAGTACCTAATGTCTTTGCTGCGATTAGCATCGCTCTTTCATCAATATCAAACTTAGGGTGGTGATGAGGGTATCCAGTGTCCTCTCCGGATGGCCGGGCACCGGTATAAAAGAAGGTCCCAGGAATCTTCTCCAAATAATAGGCAAAATCTTCCCCACCCATTTGCGGTTCAGTTTCCTCTATTACTGAAACCTCAGGAACTTCCTGGGCACAAGAGATCAGAAACTCTGTCTCCCGCTCATGATTCACTACAGCTGGATAGCCTCTAACAAAGTCAAACTTGTAGCTGCAATTGGAGATATAACAAGTTCCATGAATAATTCGCTCCATTTCCGCCTCAATAAAATCTCGTAACTCTCCATTAAAAGTCCGAACTGTACCAATCAACTTGGCTTTATCAGCAATCACATTAAAAGCATTTTGAGCAGTAAAGGAGCCGACACTTACAACGGCAGAATCAACTGGATTTACCTTACGGCTGACAATTTGCTGCAGGTTTAAAACAATTTGGGAGGCAGTCACAATCGCATCCTTTGTTTTATGAGGCTGTGCTCCGTGTCCACCTTTGCCCTGCACTTCAATCTCAAAGCGATCAGCTGCCGCCATGATAGGTCCGACGCGATATTGAATCGTTCCAACCGGTTCGCTTGCCCAAAGATGGGTGCCGAAAATAACATCAACTCCATCCAAACACCCATCCTCGATCATTGGCTTGGCCCCGCCTGGTGCGTATTCCTCTGCATGCTGGTGTATAAAGACATAGTTCCCTTCCAGATCGTCCTTTAATTCATAAAGCGACTTGGCCAGTACCAATAAGGTCGCAGTATGTCCATCATGCCCACAAGCATGCATCACTCCAGGAAATAACGATTTATATGGAACATCCTTTTCGTCCTGAATCGGTAAAGCATCGAAATCAGCCCTGAGTGCTACTGTTTTCCCCGGTTTATTACCGTTAATCCGTGCAATTACCCCATTTCCACCGACATTCCCCTTTACTTCAATCCCTAGCTTCTCATAATAACCTTGAATAAATTTAGCTGTATCATATTCTTTAAATGACAATTCAGGATGCTGATGTAAATACCGCCGAATAGAAATCATCTCTTCATAGTAATTCTCTAATTTAACGAATAATTTGCTTAACATTTATGTACCCCCATCCCTAAATAATTTGTTTTATACTATTATATAGATATTTAACTTAATATTCTTTATACTTTTAAAAAAAGAAAGGGAAAAGGAAATGAAAGTAAAAAATAAATGGAATGTTAGTTTTATTGTCATTGCTGTTTTGACAGTAATCTTTACCACATTAAAAGTCGCGATTCACAGTCCTTTTTGGATAGATAAAATTGTAACAGCATGGTTTTCACATGTACCGGATTCCGCCATTCCTTTTTTTAAAACAATTACGAGAATGGGTAATAAAAAGGAAATCGGTGGTATTGCTCTCCTAATGCTAGCTTGGTTATTGTTGAAAAAAAGGAATTATCTTGGGGCAGCTCTGGTGGCATTGGCAACTGGAATCGGCAATGAAATCAGCAAATGGATAAAAGATCTTTTTGAACGACCAAGACCCGATTTGGAACACCTAGTCATCGTAAAAAGTTACAGCTTCCCAAGTGGTCATGCGATGGTAGGCATGATTATTTATTTCTTAATAGCCTATTTAATAATAGAAGAAATGAAGTCTATTACTGGAAAAATAATCGTTGGTTTACTAGCTGGGATTCTATTACTGTTGATTGGAGCCAGCAGAATTATTCTTCACGTCCACTATCCATCAGATGTTTTTGGTGGGTACGCGTTTGGATTTATTTGGGTGTCGCTGTGGATCTGGTTATATCAATTTATCAAATCTAAATGGTTAGTAAAATAATAAAGAGGCCTCGAATGGCCTCTTTTGTTATATGAGGAAAATCGCGGCAATGGTCGTTACAATTAAACCAACCACTACTGGAACAAGGTTTCGTCTGGCCAGCTCAAAGGGATCTACATTACAAATTGCTGCTGCCGGGATTAATGCCCAAGGAATTAGAGTTCCACCGCCAACCCAAATGGCTGCGATCTGTCCTAATGCTGTTAAGGTAGCGGCACCTTTACCAATCGCTGCTGCAAATAGACTTGCCACAGAACCAGCAAGTGAGATTCCGGAGAATCCAGATCCATCTAGCCCTGTAATAGCTCCTACAGCTGTCAGAGTGATGGCTCCAACCGTTTTACTTAATGGAACTATACTTGCCAGAGCAGCACCTAAATCATTGACAATGCCTTGTGAGGCCTTTGGTAAGTAATCTCCAATAATTTTTGTGAAACCGGAATCTCCTAAATAAAAGAAAGCGGCAATCGGAATAACAGGTCCGAATACTTTAAAGCCAAACTGAAATCCTTCAATTAGAAGACTGGTTGATTTTTCAAGACCTTTGTTTTTATAGCTAAATAATGATATTAAAATCAAAATTAGAATAGAAGTTCCGCCAATTATGGCAGTAGCATCTCCACCTGTCAAGTTCAAGTTGGTCATAGCGATGACGTCGGCTACGAATAGGAGAGGTACTAAAATGGCAAAAAATTGTTTTTGGGCGAGGGAAAGCAGAACTGGTTGGTTGGAGGATGTCTCTTGAGATGGAGACAAATCAGTAGATGCGGTGGTAAGAACCCCACGCTTCATGTCGCGCCTTAGCAAATAATAAGCTGTAACAGTGGTGACAAGACCCATAATAAATACTAATGGAATACTGGCATTAATTACATCCTGAATAGGAATTCCTGCTGCATCTGAGGTAAGTTTTGGAGCGGCTTGAATGACATAATCACCTGATAAGGCAATTCCATGTCCAAAAAGGTTCATGGCCATGGCGGCCCCAAGAGCTGGTAATCCTGCACGAATAGCTACTGGCAACAGGACAGCGCCCAATAGTGCAACTGCTGGAGATGGCCAGAAGAACCAGGATATGACCATCATCAAGATACCAATTGTCCAATAGGCCATGGGCGGGTTGCGAATCAATCGTCGGAACGGGGAGATCATCACATCGTTGATCCCGGTCGCGGTTAAGGTATGACTCATCGCAACAATAATCGAAATGACCAAAATCGTAGACAATAATTCAGTAATGGCATACCCAAAACTATTAAAAATACTACTAACAGCGTGGGCTAAACTTCCCGTAGCAGTTATGGCAATGAGGAATATACCCACAATACATATAATCGTAGTGTCCCTTCTCATAACCATGAATCCAATAATAAGAGCAATGAAAACAACGTAAATCCAATGGAGAGCAGTTAATTCAACAATCATTTTGTTTTTACCTCCTTTCTTCCTATAGGAGCTGGGTAAATGCCCTTATGGATGTAATACAGAATATGAAAACGGCATCTAGTGGTGAGTAGAAAAAATAAAAAAAGGAATGGATATAAACTCCATTCCGAAGGCAGTATTAGTTATTCAGTTATGGAATATGTATGAATGTAGGCGGGTCCGGCTAAAATTATGGGGTCACTGAGATTGACAAAAGGATGGTTGGTGCCCTTCCTATCGTCATAGGATGCTACATTGACCCAAACCGTCATAAATATATACGTATTGGTGGATCCTGGTCGGAGGGCTCTCATTGCTTTTAAACCAGTCGTTGTTCCAAAAGCTTTTACACCTTTTTTTATCTCATACTCAATTAAGGGCCTGCCCTCATCGGTGACAGGAAGATGATTCATGACGACAAAGCCTTCTTTTGTTAAGTTCCCCTCAGCCGCAAAAATGTCATACTTTCTTGGTGCCTGAAAAACTGTTTTTCCTGGAGTCTCATGAAATAATAGGGCTCCAGTTGAATTGACCAAGGTCAAAATCAGTTCTTTCGGATACTTTGATTCGATTTTCTTTAAAAAATCATACGTTCCAGTAGTTATAAAAACATTCATCCTATCAGCTCCTCACTTTCTTTGTTATGAATAGTCTATTTCAATTAAGATCCTTCATACAAGTGATGAAATTGAAACAGAGATTTCAACGATAAAAACCAACTATTTTTTGTCAATTAGTATCATATGGCTATACACAAATAGGATTAATAGGTATATTGGAGACAGTGTGTATAGGGGTTGAAAGTTTTTAAAATTATCATCATTATATTAGAATGAATACATACATGTCTTCGAAAGGTGGACGAAATGGGATGAAAAAACCAATCAATGAAACATTTTTAAAAGCAGCCAGAGGAGAGAAAACGGATCATGTTCCTGTTTGGTATATGAGGCAAGCAGGACGGTCGCAGCCTGAATACCGGGAAATTAAAGAAAAGTATTCTTTATTTGAAATCACTCATCAACCAGAGCTTTGTGCCTATGTTACACGCCTTCCTGTAGAACAATATAACGTAGACGCTGCTATTCTATATAAAGATATTATGACACCACTGCCCGCATTAGGTGTAAATGTTGAAATAAAAGGTGGAATTGGACCAGTTATTGATAATCCAATCCGTTCCTTAGCTGATGTTGAAAGACTAGGAGAAATTCATCCTGAGCAAGATATTCCATATGTATTAGATACCATCAAACTGTTAACAGAAGAGCAGTTATCTGTACCATTAATCGGGTTTTCAGGTGCTCCGTTTACACTTGCCAGCTATATGATCGAGGGCGGGCCATCGAAAAATTATAATAAGACCAAGGCGTTTATGTATGCGGAACCAAAAGCATGGTTTGCGTTAATGGACAAGCTTGGCGATATGATTATTACCTATGTAAAAGCCCAAATCAATGCCGGTGCAAGAGCGATACAAATATTTGATTCTTGGGTTGGAGCGGTCAATGTAGAAGATTATCGGTTTTTCATTAAACCAATCATGAACAGGATCTTTACCTCTTTAAAAGAAGAAAATGTTCCGCTAATCATGTTTGGCGTAGGGGCAAGCCACTTGGCGTTGGAATGGAATGATCTTCCTTTGGATGTGGTGGGTTTGGACTGGAGACTGCCTATTAAACAGGCAAGAGAAATGGGTATCCAAAAGACGGTTCAAGGAAATCTTGATCCCGCCATTCTTCTTGCTCCTTGGGAAGTGATCGAAGAAAAGGCCAAAGCCATTTTAGATCAAGGTATGACCCAGCCAGGTTACATCTTTAATTTAGGTCATGGAGTATTCCCATCTGTAAATCCAGAAATGTTGAAAAAATTAACTGCGTTTATCCATGAATATTCTTCTGAAAAGTTGAAAGGATAAAAACACCTCAGCTAAGCGTAAATATTGGTAAGTGGGCCAATTTTTTGGCACAATAATATAAGCTGCAAAAAAGGGTCATGAAAGTCAGAATGGTAGTTACTGACACTTCGTGACCCTATCCACAGTTAAGGGATAAACATACGATTGAGGTGTAAAACATGGCAAAGAAGACAATGGGGTTGCTGGTAATGGCTTATGGCACGCCCTATACATTGGATGATTTAGAGGGATACTATACTCATATTCGGCGTGGCAGAAAACCTAGCCCTGAAATGATAGAAGATTTACGAAATCGCTATGAAGCCATTGGGGGAATCTCACCTCTGGCCAAAATTACTCAAGAACAAGCTGAACTGCTTGAGCAACATATAAATAGCATACAGGATGAAATTGAATTTAAAATGTATTTGGGTTTAAAACATATTCATCCATTTATAGAAGATACAGTGAAACAAATGCATACCGATGGAATTAAAGAAGCAGTAAGTATCGTCCTAGCCCCACATTTCTCAACTTTCAGTGTACAATCCTATAATGGAAGAGCGATAGAAGAAGCTACCAAGCTGGGGGGATTGACTATTACGTCAATTGAAAGCTGGTATCAAGAACCAAAATTTATACAATATTGGGCAGAGAGAGTTAGGGGTATATTCGACAGTATGCCAGCGGATGAAAGAGAAAATGCCGTTCTAATTGTTTCCGCACATAGCCTCCCTGAGAAAATTATCCAATTTGGAGATCCATATCCTCAGCAGTTAAAGGAAACGGCTGATTTAATTGCTGAACAAGCTAGTGTGAAAAATGTTGAAATTGGCTGGCAAAGTGCAGGCAATACGCCTGAACCTTGGTTGGGTCCCGATGTACAGGATTTAACAAGGGATTTATATTATGAGAAAAAGTATAAAGCCTTTGTTTATGCTCCGGTAGGATTTGTATGTGACCATCTTGAAGTTTTATATGATAATGATATCGAATGTAAAGCGGTAACAGATGAAATTGGGGCAAAGTATTATCGACCAGAAATGCCAAATGCTCAGAGAGAATTTATTGACACATTAGCTACCGTCATATTGAAACATATTAGTCAATAATGTAAAGAGGGAAATAACAGGAAGAAGGTGAAGCCCGTGACGGAAGATCACAAGAAGGTTGTTATAATTGGTGGAGGTATTGCCGGAATGACAGCGGCGTTTTACCTTCAAAAAATGATACGTGAGCACAGCCTTCCAATCGATATTCAATTGATAGAGGCCTCACACCGTCTGGGAGGGAAAATGCAAACCGTTGTTAAGGACGGTTTTACAATTGAAAGAGGTCCTGATTCCTTCTTGGCAAGGAAGACCAGCATGATCAGACTGGCAAAAGAGGTTGGAATGGATGACAAATTAGTACCCAATTCCACGGGAAAATCGTATGTTTTAGTTAATGAGAAACTGCATTCAATGCCCGGTGGATCGATCATGGGAATCCCAACAGAAATTGGACCATTTATCACTACTGGTCTATTTTCTCTTCCCGGTAAGTTAAGAGCTGCGGCTGATTTTATTTTACCTCGATCAGAAAGTGGGAAAGACCAATCTTTAGGAGAATTTTTTCGCAGAAGATTGGGAGACGAGGTTGTAGAAAATTTAATTGAACCATTATTATCCGGGATTTATGCAGGTGATATTGATCAATTAAGTTTACAATCGACATTCCCGCAATTTTATGAGGTGGAACAAAAATACCGAAGCCTGATCATAGGGATGAAAAAGTCCGCTCCGGCAAAGCCAAAGGAAGCTGTTACAAAAGAAAAAACCACTGGCGGATTCTTAACGTTTAAAACTGGTTTGCAATCTTTTGCTGAGGCTATTGAGGCTCATCTAGACCCAAACATCATCTTAAAAGGGCATAGGGTGGAGCAGATAAACAGATTTAATGGGAAGTACGAACTATATCTCAATAATGGGGAAATGATTACGGCTGATTCTATTATTGCAGCCACTCCACATAAAGTGACGCAATCCATGTTCTCAGAGTATAACTTTTTTGAGCCTTTTAAGTCAGTTCCATCCACTTCGGTTGCAACAGTATCGATGGCCTTTCCGATAGAAGCAATTAAGCAGGATATTGATGGAACCGGATTTGTAGTATCAAGAAATAGTGACTATTCGATAACAGCATGTACCTGGACCCATAAAAAATGGGAGCATTCCACTCCGAAGGATAAAGCATTGCTTCGTTGTTATGTAGGTAGGGCCGGTGACGAAACAATTGTGGATCTCTCGGATGATCAGATCATCCGCATCGTACTCGATGATTTGAAGAAAACGATGGACATTACAATGAATCCGGAATTTTCGATTGTTTCTCGTTGGAAAAATGCTATGCCTCAATATACAGTAGGCCACAAACAAAGGCTGAATAAAATTTTGCAGTATATGAAAGAAGAACTGCCAGGGGTTTTCCTCGCAGGTGCATCCTATGGAGGCGTAGGAATTCCTGACTGTATTAATCAGGGAGAAGCATCGGTTAAAGATGTATTAGATTATTTAAAAGGATAAGATTTATTCGAAGAGACTGCTGGTTAGTAAACAGTCTCTTTTTTTTGCATTTTAGCTATTGCCAATCTATGAAAAAGAGAGTATACTCGAAAAGTAATAAATGACTGAAATGTTCATTTGGTCAATTTCGGTATCTTTAGGATTGTCATCTTTGATAATCCTAATTCTTTACAGAATAATGACCAAATGAATAAAACGGTCAATAAAAATAAAGGAGGCATCCGATATGAAAAACATCCTGTTGAAGGAAGAGCTTTCAACTATTTTCAAAAATAAGAAAGTCTTAATTCCGATTATCGCAGTCATGTTTATTCCTGTTTTATATGCCGGGATGTTTTTGTGGGCGTTCTGGGACCCTTACGGCAAGATGGATCACCTACCGGTTGCAATTGTCAATAATGACAAGGGAGCTGAAATGGAAGGAGAACACCTGAAACTTGGTGATGATCTTGTAAAAAAATTAAAAGACAGTAAGCAGTTTGATTTTAAAACTGTCAATAAAGATTCAGGANNATTACATGTTAATTGAAATACCAAAGGATTTTTCAGAAAACGCAACAACTCTCATGGATAAAAATCCAAAAAAATTGGAGCTAATTTATAGACCAAATGAGAGCTACAATTTCCTTTCAGCTCAGATTGGCGGGACTGCCATTGATAGAATTAAAACGGCTGTTTCCGAAAAGGTAACTGAAACTTATGCTGAAACGATATTTGAAAAGGTGTCTGAACTTGCAGACGGTATCAAAAAGGCAAGTGATGGTGCAGGAGAATTGAGTGACGGTACTGTCGAACTTGATAATGGCTCAAAAGAGTTAAATAATGGTCTTTCGACATTAGCAGAAAAATCGATTGAATTTAATACCGGAATGAAAACGGCTGATGCAGGTGCCGGTAAACTATCATCCGGTTCGAATGAATTATACAATGGGCTTGCAACCCTTGCGGAAAAATCAATTGAATTCAACCAAGGTGTAAAAACGGCATCTTCAGGTTCCCAAACATTGACTGAAGGTTCAAGTCAAGTTAAAAATGGTCTAGCAACAGTAGATTCCAAGCTTCCTGAACTAGTTTCCGGAACTGACAAGGTCTACGAAGGTGCTGAACAATTGAAAGAACAACTTCCTGCAGGGATTGCTGAAGGAATGAAAACTCAATTGGCTAGCAGTGTAGGAGAGCTTAATAAAGGAATTGACAGTTTTGAATCACAACTGACTGCCAGCCTCTCCCAACAAATTGCTAAACAGACATTGGCCCAACAGTCAGCAAGTATGCAGCAATTAGCTGATGCTTTAATAAAGAATGGTGCCGACCCAGCAATTGTGCAAGGTGTATTTGCACNNGAACAGCTTCAAGTACAAATTGCTGCCAACCTTAAACCAGGTTTGGATTCAGGATTCGAGCAATTTAAAACTGGGGTTAATCAAAAATTATTGGGAGCAACCACAGGTTTAGAGGAGCAAATTCGAAATCAAACCAATCCATATTTTGATAGCCTAATTAACGGAATTGGGGCAATCAATACTGGACAAAAAGATTTGCAATCTGGGATTCATCAATTATATACAGGTTCAGTTGCTTTAAACACTGGTGCCGAACAGCTAACAAATGGGATGACTCAATTATCCGGCGGTGCAGATCAATTAACAGCTGGTGCAGGCAAACTTGCATCTGGTTCTAATGAACTCAAAAATGGTGCAACCGATTTGGCAAGTGGGATGACTCAATTATCTGGCGGTGCAGATCAATTAACAGCTGGTGCAGGTAAACTTGCAACTGGCTCAAATGAACTCAAAAACGGTGCGACTGACTTGGCAAGTGGGATGAACCAATTAACAGCTGGTTCTGGAGCAATCACGGATGGGGCTGGGAAATTAGCCGATGGTTCCAACCAATTAAAAGACGGTACAACTAAGCTATCTGACGGGGCAAATGAACTTGCTACTAAACTTTCTGATGGTGCAGAACAGGCCTCAAAGGTTCATGCTGATAATAAAACATATAATATGATGGCGAAACCGGTAAAATTAGAAAAAGATAGATTAAATAAAGTGCCAAACTACGGAACAGGATTTGCACCATATTTCTTATCATTAGGTTTATTTGTTGGTGCACTTCTATTATCAATTGTCTTCCCAATTCGTGAAGCAGCTATAAGACCATCAAGCGGTTTTAACTGGTTTTTCAGTAAATTTGCGATTATGGCAGCGGTTGGTATCGTTCAAGCATTAGTTGCTGACGCAATCCTTCTTTGGGGATTGGATCTGCACGTTCAAAGTGAGCCTAAATTTATGCTATTCTCGATTTTGACCAGTTTGACATTTGTAACGTTAATTCAATTACTTGTTTCTGCATTGGCTGATGTCGGGCGTTTTGTTGCTATTGTCATTCTAATATTCCAACTAACAACAAGTGCAGGAACGTTCCCGCTTGAATTAATTCCAAATTTCTTACAGCACTTTAATGCTTTCTTACCAATGACTTATACAGTAAGTGGCTTTAAAGCAGTAATCTCAAGCGGCGACTACAGCTTTATGTGGGAAAACTTCATGATTTTATTAAGTTTTACTTTAGGGTTTGCGTTATTAACGATCGTTACCTATTCAATGAAACTTAAATCTAAACATAAGACACTTATAAGCGAGTGATAATCAAAAGACCAGCCAATTCATTCATTTGGCTGGTTTTTTCAATACCAAAATTATGAATAGAGCACAAGTTGGAGTATATTAGGGAGTAGGAAAATGAAATTGGAGGAATGAAACATGAAGCTGACTATCATTGGTTTTTGGGGTGGATATCCCAAAAAGAACGCTGCTAGTTCAGGCTACTTGCTTGAACATGATCATTTTAAACTGCTAATTGATTGCGGAAGCGGTGTATTGGCCAAGCTGCAAAATATTGTGGAGCCAGAGGAGTTAGATGCTCTTGTTCTTTCCCATTATCATCCGGATCATATTGCTGACATTGGCGTTCTTCAGCATGCCAGATTGATTCAAGGTTTTCTAGGGAAAGAATTCCCGACACTTCCTGTATATGGCCACCATTTTGATCAAGAAGAATTTGCAAAATTAACCTATAAAAATATTACCCAAGGTCATGCATATGATCCGAATCAGAAGCTAAGCGTTGGCCCGTTTCAAATCACCTTTTTAAAAACAGATCACCCAGTGCCATGTTACGCGATGAGAATCGAAGCTGACGGAAAGGTGCTTGTTTATACAGCAGACAGTGCTTTTAAAGAAGAATTTATTGAATTTAGCCAAGCAGCTGATGTATTACTATGTGAGTGTAATTTTTATGGCAACCAAAGTGGAAAGTCTGCCGGTCATATGAATAGTATGGATGCAGGGCAATTTGCTAATAGAGCAGGGGTAAAGAAATTAATTCTGACCCATCTGCCGCATTATGGGAACCTTACTGATCTTACGACTGAGGCAGCGCAGCATTTTACTGGTATAATAGAGCTAGCTGAAGAATTTAAGACCATTACACTGTAAAAGGGGAAGTAACAATGTTATTTATCGACAATAAGGGAATAACAGATCCGCAAATTAACCTCGCCATCGAAGAGTATGCCCTGAAAAATCTTGATATTAATGAAACCTATCTATTATTTTACATAAACCAGCCATCCATCATTATTGGAAAAAATCAAAACACCATTGAAGAGATTAACACAGAATATGTTGAACAGAATGGGATTATTGTTGTTCGCAGATTGTCTGGAGGTGGAGCTGTTTATCATGATCTCGGGAATTTAAATTTTAGCTTTATAACCAAGGATGACGGAGAAAGCTTTCATAATTTCCGTAAATTCACAGAACCGGTCATATCAGCTCTGAAAAAATTAGGGGTAAATGCCGAACTAAACGGCAGGAATGACATCGAAGTAGAAGGCAGGAAGATTTCCGGTAATGCACAGTTTTCTACAAAAGGTAGAATGTTCAGTCATGGAACGCTTCTGTTTAACTCAGAAATGGAAAATGTCGCCTCTGCTTTAAAGGTAAAAAAGGATAAAATTGAATCAAAAGGGATTAAATCTGTAAGAAGCCGGGTGGCTAATATATCCGAATTTTTAACCGAAAGAATCAATATCGAAGAGTTTCGTTCTTTAATTTTAAAATCAATCTTTGAGGGACAGAGTGAAATTGCCGAGTATGTTCTTACTGATGAGGACTGGGAAAAGATTCATCAGCTTTCCAAAGAACGCTACCAAAATTGGGATTGGAACTATGGAAAATCACCTAAATGTAACCTGCAGCATTCTCATCGTTTCCCTGTCGGATCGATTGATGTCCGATTAGAAGTCAATAAAGGAATCATCGAGAATTGCAAAATATATGGCGACTTTTTTGGTGTTGGCGATGTAAGTGAAATTGAAGCTAAACTAAAGGACATTCGCTATGACAAGGGTGAAATCGAAAAAGCTCTCGCAGATGTTACTATTAGTCATTATTTTGGAAATATAACGAAAGAGGAATTTCTTAACCTACTATATTAAATAGATAACAGCACTCTTTTTTTGGGGTGCTGTTTGTTTATCTAAACGCACTGTGTAACTTTTCTGAAAATATCGAGAATTATACTTGAATACTTAAGGTTCTTTCAATATAATATATTTAGAAAATTGTTACAAAAATGTGAATGAGTATTCATTCACCA
>NZ_JBALNY010000018.1:0-14583 GCF_036962145.1 Bacillus sp. JJ1764
ATTCCCTACATTATCACACAATATTATTTAGGTAAATGATGTTAATTTAATAAGGAGTATAGATGATGAAGAAATTATTAATAGTTGTTTTGGCAGTAGGTTTATTTATTACGCCAATTTTTACTAGTGCCCATGTGAAATGGTTCACAGATGTTGCTCCACATAAAGAAACGATTGAGCATATTTTGTCGCCTCTGTTTATTTTTCTGGCACTAATTGCAGCTGTGGTATTAGCAATATTACCGCTCCTTATACCAAAGATTGCTGAATCTCAACTAATGCAAAATTGGGACCAAAAACTTTCAGGTCTGCGTAAATACTCCAGACATTTATTAAAGTATGGTACAGCGCTAGCATTAATGATCCAAATTAGTAATGGCACTATTTTTGCCCCTGAGTTGCATGTTACCCAATCCATCATTGTCATCCTAACATGGGTGGCAGTTGTTTGTTTGCTCATTCCACACCATTTGGCAACAAAAGCGGGAGCACTGGTATTGTTGGGCATTTTTATTTATACTACCTTGCAACATGGTATCTTCTATATGCTGGATTATGGATTTTACGTTGCCATTATCGGAGTTTTACTAGTTGGAAATACCAAGTTTGAAAAAGTTGGTTTTCCATTTTTATATCTCGGGACAGGGTTATCCTTATGCTGGGTGGCGGTAGAAAAATGGGTGTATCCGGATATGTCTCTTGATATCGTAATCCATCATCATGTACCAACATTCGGATTTGAACCTACTGTTTTCATTACTATGGCAGCATTTATTGAATTTGTAGTGGGATATTTACTTGTGGTGGGTATTTTAAATAGAGTGCTTGGATTAGTGGTAACCATTATTTTTGTCTTGACCACCATGTTATTTGGAGTAACTGAAGTGATTGGCCATTTTATGATTCATATTGTTTTAATTATCTTTATTATTGAGGGAGTTTCATTCTATACTCCTCCCATTAAAATCCATAAAACTAAGACAGATCAATTTATATTCGTGTTNNGTTTCTAAATTTTATTTTTGTTTTGGCAACATATATTTTAATTTATTACCGCTTTGGTGCATGATAGCATCATTCGAAAGTCATTTCTTTTTAGTATAAATAGCGGTGACTTATTTGTTTTTTATGCAATCCTTTTAAAAAGGACTAAGTGTCAAAAATGTAGTCCATATAAATAATCTAAATAATAATTCCATATCTACTCTCTCCTTTTTTGAAGTATTATATAATTTGTTTGATCCGTGATAAACGGATGCTGTGTACAACTTTATTTTCATCTTTTAACGAAAGAAGCTGTTCCTTTAAGTTTAAGGAATAAACACGGCCTTTCAGAGTATTCAAAGCACCATTATTAAAATAATCAATCGTAATCTGTCTGTTTTGGGTCAGCATTTTCAAGTACATATTTTACTTACTCCTTTTAATTGAATTTACATCCTCATTATAGGATTAAGAATTTAAGAACTAATGAAGTGGGTGTAAAAAATATGTAAAATTGGAGTTCAATGAATGGAGCCAATCGATTTAGTTCGATTGGCTCTACGTGTTTGTTATATTTTTTTTGAATCTAATAGATAACTGTGGTGTTGCCCACGCTTTTGCCATTGCCATGAGTTATGGGCAATACCTAACATCATTAACGCTGTCACTGCAATACCAGCATATAAAAAAAATCCAGTAGCGTATGTTCCGGTGAGTTGTTTTAATGATCCTAGTAAAATGGGGATTAAAAAGCCGCCAACTCCTCCAGCAGCCCCTACAATTCCTGTAATAAATCCTATTTCTTGTTTAAATCGCTGCGGAACGATTTGAAAGATTGCCCCGTTCCCCATCCCAAGGCTAATCATCCCCAAAAATAACATGAAGGTAACCGTCATTAAAGATGGAAGCAGACCCACCCCAAACATGGTAATAGCAATTCCAAAAAATAAAAAAGTAAGAAGACGAACACCACCAATCCGGTCCGCAATAAATCCGCCAACAGGTCGAAAAACACTTCCTGCGGCCACGCAAAGTGTGACAAAGTCACCTGCAGTTACCTTGGATAAACCATATTGATCCACAAAAAAGATGCTTAGAAAACTCGTTAAGCCGATAAAACCGCCAAAAGTTACACTATAAAAAAAGCAAAAAAACCAAGTATCTTTTCGTTTAAAAACGTTGAAATATTGACCAATCGTTTTTGGCTGTGTTTGAAGAGGCGGATCTTTTGCAAGAAAAACATAGATCATAAAAACGATGATCAAGGGGATGATTGCCATTCCAACCACATTGTGCCACCCGTACTGCTCAGCAAGACGTGGACCAAATAAGGTCGCGAGAAGTGTCCCACTGTTACCCGCTCCGGCAATCCCCATGGCTAATCCCTGTAAGTGGGGCGGATACCATCGGCTTGCCATAGGAATGGCAGCAGCAAAACTTGCCCCTGAAACGCCAAGGAGGATGCCAATCAAATACAATTCCGTTAATGAATGCCCGAATAACCATGCCCAAACTAACGGAGCAGTAGTGACAACCATACCACCAATTGCCGTTTTTCGAGACCCGATTCGATCTGTTAAGTAGCCAAGAATTAATCGAAAAATGGATCCGCTTAATATAGGGACAGCCACAATGAATCCTTTTTGCGAGGGTGAAAGGTTAAAATCCTTGGTAATGTATACCCCTAATGCTCCAAGCAAAACCCAAATCATGAAGCTGACATCAAAATATAAAAATGATGCTAATAATGATGGGGCATGCCCGCTCTTTCGAAAGTCTGATAGTTTCATCCACTTTGCTCCTTTCACCTACACTTTTTTCTTCCTTTGTCAAACAAAGAGTAATCACTTTTAAATTGTCTGTCAGCAATTGTGTTAAAGAACCTTACACTCTTTTTCGTAACCAGTTTTGTATCGAGAAGGATGCAAAGTGAATTTACTGCGTCAGCAAATATGACAAGTTTAATTTCTTTTTTGAAATCGTGTGGAATAATGGAGGAATCTTAGGGGGTGTATCAGTGGATCAACAAAATTCTGTATTGGTCGAACATGAAAATACTCACGAGGTAGTTACAGAACAAACCTTTCATACGCAATGTCCGTTTTGTAGTATGCAATGCAAACTCAAATTAGTAGAGCAATCTTCGGGCGCTGAAACAAAAAACAAGGTAACTGGCCAAAAAAACCCATGCAGTGAAGGCAGAATGTGTATCAAGGGCATGTATGCCCATCAACATGTCTTTAGCAAAGAACGTCTAAAATACCCATTGTTAAAGGTAAATGGAGAGTTTGTTCGAATTTCCTGGGAGGATGCATTGTGTCAGATTAAACAACATTTTACCGACATTCAGAAAGTGGATGGTAATCACGGCATTGCTGTGTATGGGAGTGCCTCCCTTACCAATGAAGAAGCCTATTTATTGGGGAAATTTGCAAGAGTAGCCCTGAAAACGAAGTACATTGATTATAATGGCCGGTACTGCATGTCTGCAGCTGCTACTGCAGCCAAATTAACTTTTGGAATCGATAGGGGATTTACAAACAGCCTTGATGAAATACCTTTCGCTGAATGTATCATTTTGGCTGGGACCAATCTTGCTGAATGCCAACCAACCATAATGCCATATTTTATAAAAGCTCAAAAAAATGGAGCTTCTATAATAGTGATAGACCCAAGGGAAACACCGACTACCAAAATGGCTGACTTGCATATTAAGCTTAAACCGGGTACGGATGCAGCGTTGGCAAATGGGTTATTAAAGGTCATTTTGGAAGAAGGTTTTGTGGATGAAGGGTTTATAAAGAATCGTGTAAATGGCTTTGATGAGGTAAAAGAATATATTTCAGCTATAGAGATGAGAGAAATTGAAAAAATGACCGGTGTTGCAGGTGAGGAAATTAGAAAAGCTGCTTTGATATTTGGTAAAGCCAAAACTGGAATGATATTAACGGCAAGAGGCGTGGAACAACAGACAGATGGGACAATGGGGGTATGCGGTTATCTGAATATTTTGCTTTCAACCGGTAAAATTGGTAAGCCTTTTTGCGGTTTTGGAGCCATTACAGGACAAAGTAATGGCCAAGGAGCAAGAGAACACGGTCAAAAAGCAGATCAACTGCCTGGTTATCGATCAATTGAAAACGAAGAGCACAGAAGATATATTGCCGATGTGTGGGGAATTGATAAGGATGAATTACCAGGAAAGGGAGTTTCCGCATTTGAAATTTTCGAGAGAATCGATGCGGGTGAAATTACAGGCCTATTTTTAATGTGCTCTAATCCGATTGTCTCAAGTCCCAATGCTCAATTTGTTACAGAAGCCATAAAAAAATTAAGGTTTTTCGTTGCCGTTGATTTATTTATTTCGGAGACAGCAAGGATGGCCGATTTGATTTTACCATCATCCTCGTATTTGGAAGATGAAGGGACTTTAACAAATCTAGAAGGAAGAGTAACCTTACGGGAAGCTACCTATCCATGTCCCGAAGAAGTAAAGCATGATTGGGAAATCATATGTGAGATTGCAAGAGCTCTTGGAAAAGGAGAGTATTTTCCTTTTTCATCACCTGAAGAAATATTTAATGAATTAAGGGTAGCAAGCCGAGGGGGACAATCAGATTACTATGGTATCACCTACGATCGAATAAGAACTACAGGCGGTATTCTTTGGCCGTGCCCGGACCTTGTCCACGCGGGAACAAAGCGACTGTTTGAAACCCGTTTTGCTCACGAGGATGGGAGGGCAAAAATGATCATCGTACCGAACCATCAAAATGTTCCAAAAGAACAACCCAATTTTGAATATCCTATATTTTTAACAACCGGCAGGGTATTAGCACACTACCTCACAGGTGTTCAAACGAGAAAAAGCCCGTCATTGGTGGCCCGTAATGGAGAAGCCTTTATGGAAATTCATCCAGAAACGGCGATGAAATATAACCTTCCTGACAAGGCATTAGTAAAAATTAGCTCCAAAAATGGAAGTATTATAGTCAGAAGCCGATATACGAATGGAATTCGAAAAGATACTGTGTTTGTTCCATTTCATTGGGCTGACACTCAAAATGTTAATCTTTTGGTTTCAAGTGAATTAGACCCATTTTGCAAAATGCCGGGATTTAAAATGACCGCTGTCAATGTAAGACCACCTGTTGGAAATACATCAATCTAATAAAAACCCAGGCCAATCGGTCCGGGTTTTTATTGTTATTTTTTAAAAATTTAAAAAATAAGTAAGAATACCTGACACGTTTTGTAAATTTCATTTTTACCTGTGCTATAGTTTGTGAATAAACTTACTAAGGGGTGGGACTCCAATGGAGAGGAAAAGATTAATTCTGGTTGGCAATGGAATGGCGGGTGTCAGAACGATTGAGGAAATCTTAAAGCTTGCTAGGGATTCATTCGAGATTACGATCATTGGAAACGAGCCCCATCCGAATTATAACCGTATTCTCCTTTCAAAGGTTCTGCAGGGGGATATGGAAGTGAAGAATATTACACTTAATGATTGGGGCTGGTACCATGAGAACGGAATTCGATTGATTACAGGTGAAACCGTAACGAAAATCAATTCTTTGAAAAAAACGGTGATCACAGATTGTGGGAGAGTTGAACCGTATGATGAATTGATTTTGGCAACCGGTTCCTTACCGTTTCTACTTCCAATCCCTGGTGTCGAGAAGGAAGGGGTCACTACCTTTCGTGATATAGGAGATACAGAAGTGATGCTTGCGACATCAAAAGAATATAAGAAAGCCGCCGTTATTGGAGGTGGTCTTCTTGGTTTGGAAGCAGCGAGGGGACTCATTAATCTGGGGATGGACGTCTCGGTCATTCATTTGGGTCCATATTTAATGGAACGGCAGCTGGATCCGATAGCTGGAAGATTACTGCAAGATGAGTTGGAAAAGCAGGGTATGTCATTTTATTTAGAAAAACAAACCCAACAAATCTATGGTGATCAACGAGTAAAAGGATTACTGTTTAGCGATGGAACTTCACTAGAGACTGACCTAGTTGTAATGGCAGCCGGCATAAAGCCAAATATGGAATTGGCAAAGGTTAGCGGAATGGGTGTTAATCGCGGAATTGTAGTCAATGATTTTATGGAAACAGATTTACCTAATGTTTATGCAGTTGGAGAATGTGCAGAACATAATGGCATGGTGTATGGACTGGTGGCGCCATTATATGAACAAGGCAAAGTATTGGCTAAACATATTTGTGGTGTTGAAACAAATCCGTATCAAGGGTCGGTATTATCAACTCAGCTGAAGGTTTCCGGTGTAGAAGTATTTTCTGCAGGGGATTTCATGGAAGGTAAAGATAAAAAATCCCTAAAAGTGTTTGATGAACAAGAGGGTATTTATAAGAAGATTGTGTTACGAGACAACAAGATTGTTGGTGCCGTCCTGTTTGGGGACAGCAGTGATGGAAATCGGTTATTATCTTTGATTCAAAAGGAAGCAGATATATCTGATAGGGCAAAAGTATCCATTTTACAATCAAGTGATATCGAATCTGGTAAAAGCCAGGTTGCCTTGTTGAGTGACGAGGAAATCATCTGCGGGTGTAATGGTGTTACAAAAGGGACGATTGTTGAGGCTATTCAT
This sequence comes from Bacillus sp. JJ1764, assembly GCF_036962145.1. Taxonomy (NCBI): domain Bacteria; kingdom Bacillati; phylum Bacillota; class Bacilli; order Caryophanales; family Bacillaceae; genus Bacillus; species Bacillus sp. JJ1764. The sequence goes on from NZ_JBALNY010000018.1 coordinate 6,600, forward strand.
AAACAAGGCTGTTCTTCGCTTGAGAAAATCAAAGCATGTACGAGTGCATCCCGGTCTTGTGGAGGGTGCAAGACTCTCGTAGCAGAAATACTGCAACAAACTCTAGGTAAGACCTATATGGTTAATTCTCAAAATGAAGCCATATGCGGCTGCACCAAGTTATCGCGTGACAAGGTAATCGAGGAAATAAAAGCAAAAGGAATGTCGACTATTAAGGAAGTCATGTTTGTTCTTGGTTGGAGCAATGAGGAAGGCTGCTCAAAATGTCGACCTGCACTTAACTATTATTTGGGAATGATCTCTCCTGCAGAATATCAGGATGAACGAGAATCCAGGTTTGTGAATGAACGAATGCATGCCAATATACAAAAAAACGGGACTTACTCTGTCGTTCCGAGAATGTATGGAGGGGTAACAAATTCAACTGATTTGCGGCGAATAGCCGATGTCGTTGACAAATATGATATCCCATTAGTGAAAATAACCGGAGGACAGCGCATTGATTTACTAGGTATCAAAAAAGAGGATTTGCCAAAGGTATGGATGGATTTAGACATGCCTTCCGGCTTTGCTTACGGAAAATCTCTTCGAACCGTAAAAACATGTGTTGGCGAGCAATATTGTCGCTTTGGTACCCAGGACTCTATGAGTCTGGGAATCCTCCTAGAAAAGAAATTTGAAGGACTGCAAACACCGCATAAAGTTAAAATGGCTGTTTCAGCATGTCCGAGATCCTGTGCTGAGTCTGGTTTTAAGGATATTGGTTTTATCGGAATTGACGGTGGATGGGAAATCTATGTCGGTGGAAATGGTGGAACGCATGTCCGTGGTGGAGATTTATTATACAAAGTTAAAACAGTAGAAGAAGTAATGGAAATCACGGCAGCTTATCTTCAGTATTATCGGGAAACAGCTCATTATTTAGAACGAACCTCCGCATGGATCGAGAGGGTGGGCCTTGATTATATCCGGGCGACACTTGATGATAAGGAAAAACTAAAGTCCTTAAACATCCGAATGGAAAAAGCCTTATCAGTCCTAAAAGATCCTTGGAAGGAAATCATCGAGAATAATAAACTGAAAGAACAAATGTATAATAGCAAGACCTTTTCTAAGATATAGAACTTTGAAGGAGGATACGCCGATGATAAACAAAAATGTTACCAGGTTACCCGTTTGCTCCATCCATGAACTCAAGGACCGAATAGGAAAAACGGTTAGCTTTGGAGATAAGGAAATAGCCCTGTTTAAATTATCAAATGGGAAAATTCGAGCATTAGAGAATCGATGTCCTCATAAAGGTGGTGCTTTAAGCGAGGGCATCGTAAGCAGCGATTTTGTATTCTGTCCAATGCATGATTGGAAAATCTGTTTACATGACGGAATGGTTCAAACACCTGATCGTGGTTGCGCGCAAACGTATCAAACCTCGATCGAGAATGATCTGGTGTTTCTTTTGTTGGAGGGATAGTAATCAAATTCCTAAAGGCTTGATTTACAGATCATGTGGGCATTTTCTCGTTAGGATGTATTATAATGGAACCAGGAATCAATACTGAAGAAACGAGGATTTAACGAATGTCCACTAATTTGCATGGGAAAAAGATCGTCATAACGGGGACGAGAAAAACAGAAGAAATTTGTTCATTAATTGAAAATCAAGGTGGTATTGCAGTTGTTCGACCCCTCCAAGGCACATTACGATTGGATGAAGAAGTGGTTAAACCCCATTTGATGAGGTTTATCCAGGAAGGTGCAGATTTGGTTATTTTAACAACTGGTGGTGGAACAGAAACACTAATTGATATTTCAGAAAATTTAGGTGTAAAAGAACAGTTTCTTGCCAAAATACATGATGCCAAAGTAGCAGCAAGAGGATACAAAACTCTATCCACTCTAAAGAAACTTGATATTATCCCGTTCGCGACTGATGAGGATGGGACGGTCAATGGGTTAATGAAAGCACTTGAAGGCTTTGATCTATCCGGAAAAAAAGTCATGGTACAGCTTCATGGTGAACCTGCACCAGCTTTGACCCATTTTCTCGAAGAGAATGGGGCTGAAATTTTAACAATCCTCCCATACCAACATGTTGCACCGGAACTCGCTACAGTCTCAGCGTTAAGCAAAGAGATTATTGAAAATAAAGTAGATGCCGTTTGCTTTACTACTGGAATTCAAGTTCGTTTTCTGTTTGAATTTGCCAAGGAACAAGGTTGTGTTAATGAACTTATTCATGCTTTTCAACGTCAAACTGTAGCTGCGGCGGTTGGAAAGGTAACGGCCGAAGCTTTAAGGGAAGCTGGAATCGAGCGGATTGTAGTCCCTGAAAATGAGAGAATGGGTGCTATGATTATTACTCTGTCACGATATTTTCGTGACAAGAATAGTTAATTAAGACTTAAGTTGTAAGTAAACCTGACAGGAGGAAACTGTTGGGTTTTTTGTTTTTTAGTAAAGGCTATAATTGAAGAATACTATTGATTTTTAACCATGTTGATTGGAGCAGAAGGCACGAAGACTCCCCTGAGTAGCACGTGCTGGAGCGGAATTCAACAGGCAAGTTTAACAAAGCCTAAGATAAAGAGAAAACGTTAAAAAAATAAATACCTAGTTTACAGGTAGGTATAATATGTATTATAGTAATAACAAAGTATTAAGATTTTTAGCCAACATGAGGAACTGAAACCAGTACATCATTCAAGTGTTTATCTTTCATTAAAGGGGATGATTTACTTGTCTTTTATTGGACGAATGGATCAAATTGTCATGGAAAAAGTAAAAATGTTAGTGGAAAGCTTGGAATATGGAACCATTCAAATAACAGTCCATGATTCACAAGTAACGCAAATTGACAAATTGGAGCGACACCGGTTACCATTACAAAAAAAATCTTCCACACAACAAAAGAAAGCTAGGTAAGAAAAATGAATAACTGCCGATCGGTCCACCGAAGGCCCCTGTTAGTTCACTGTTCAAAAATAGAACTGTAACTAAGGGGCTTTTTATTTTGTCAAAAAAAATGATGGGGCTCATTTTTTATCTCCCCATCAAATCATCATTCAAATATCAACTGCTTTCATACCATATTAATCATCTAGTTTATATCCAATTCCCCGAATGGTTTTAATATAAACGGGATTTCCAATTTCTCCTTCAATTTTGTTTCTTAAATGGGATATATGGACATCAACAATTCTTGTACCACAGGAAAAGTCATCATTCCATACCGCATTCAGCAATTGATCACGCGTTAGGACATTGCCTTTATTTTGAGCCATAAAAACTAGCAATTCAAATTCCTTTAAGGTTAAATCTAATCGTTTTCCTTGGTAATAGGCTTCGAATTTCTTTGGATAAATGATTAAATTACTTATGTTTATTTTTGTTTCATCATCACTTTGCTGATCATTCCTTACCAGAGATCTTCTTAGGATTGCTTTTACCCTGGCAATTACTTCCCTAGGACTGAATGGTTTAACCATGTAATCATCTGCGCCTAATTCAAGGCCAAGTACTTTATCCAACTCATGATCTCTGGCTGTTAGCATGATGATCGGGGTCATGATCTTTTCTTGCCGCAGCTGTTTGCAAACTTCCAGCCCATCAAGCTCTGGAAGCATCCAATCTAAAATGATTAAATCCGGTGATTCCGATACAGCAAGTTTCCTACCTTCATTACCATCAAATGCTGTTGCGACTTCAAAACCAGCCTGCACCAAATTGTATTCAAGCAATGTAACAATGGATCTCTCATCGTCGACAACGAGTATTTTATTTCTCATGATAACCCCCTTAAGCCATATATTGTGAATACATAGTGTTGAGACTTGATCATTATTTAAAATAAATGCTTATTTGACGTATATAATTTCATTCTATTAAACAATCGTAAAAAGACTATTAAGCTAATGTTAAGAATTATTAATTTATACATTCTTCCTATTAAAGATGGCTAATAAGTACCGTTTGTGAAAAAATGATTTTTACAAAACCTTTACATGCAGTTAATTGTCCATTAATACTAGTACCTTATATTGGTTACTGTAAGGTCAAAACAAAATTTAATGAGTAGATTAATGGGGAGGAAACTTAACAAATGAAAAAATTTAAAAAACTGAGCATGGTTACCTTATTTGCTGCTTTAATGGTGATCATGGCTGCATGTGGAGGAAACACAACTTCTGAAAAGAAACAAGAGGGCTCCAGCAAAACATCCACAAAGACGGAAGAGAAAAAAGAACTTTCAGGTACGTTACTAGTCTCCGGTTCATCTGCCATGCAGCCATTAGTAGCAGCTGCAGCCGAAGAGTTCATGTCAGAAAATCCAAATGTGGATATCCAGGTCAATGCGGGAGGTTCCGGTACAGGATTATCTCAAGTGGCCGAAGGTTCCGTACAGATTGGTAACTCTGATGTCTTTGCTGAAGAAAAAGAAGGAATTCCTGCCGATCAATTAGTTGACCATAAAGTTGCCGTGGTAGGTATCACTGCAGCAGTTAACCCTAAAGTCGGTATTAAAGATATTAAAAAGGAAGATTTAATCAAAGTGTTCACTGGAAAAATCACAAACTGGAAAGAGCTTGGTGGTAAAGACCAAAAAATCGTTCTTGTAAATCGTCCGGATTCTTCAGGAACGCGTGCCGTTTTCAATAAATTTGCTTTGGATGGTGCAACACCAGACGAAGGAATCACAGAAGATTCTTCCAACACGGTTAAAAAGATTATTAGTGAAACCGATGGAGCCATTGGCTATCTAGCATTCTCTTATTTCACCGATCAATCTGTAACTCCGCTATCTATTGATGGGGTCGCAGCCACTGCAAAAAACGTACAGTCTGGCAAATTTCCTGTTTGGGCATATGAGCACTCTTATACAAAAGGTGAACCTGAAGAACTTGCAAAGGCTTTTCTTGACTATATGATGTCTGATGATATTCAAAATAAACTTTTACAGGAACAAGGATATCTTCCTGTTACGGATATGAAAGTTGAACGTGATGCAGAAGGAAATCAAAAAGACAAATAAATAGAGTATTGATTAAAAGAGGTAGGTGCCTAGATGCATTTACCTCTTTTGATTATTTGATTGAATTTTTCGAAAAAAACAAATGAGGTATGGGGTGGATATGGTATATAATGTAAATGTCAAGGGGAGTAAATTGATATTTTTTAATAGAAGGGGAGGAAATGATGTCAATGATTCCATCAATTTTAAAAGACTTGCGGTTACCTGTAATCGGTTCACCACTTTTTATCATTAGTAATCCAAAACTAGTTATTGCCCAATGTAAGGCAGGTATCGTAGGTTCGATGCCAGCTTTAAATGCTAGACCCGTCTCGTTGCTGGATGAATGGCTTGCGGAAATTACTGAAGAACTGGCTGCTTATAACACTCGTCATCCAGAACGACCAGCTGCTCCATTTGCCATTAATCAAATCGTTCATAAGTCCAATGATCGATTGGAGCATGACGTAGAGATGTGTAAAAAATATAAAGTTCCCATTATTATTACCTCACTGGGGGCACGTGAAGAGGTCAATTCCGAGATTCATAGTTATGGAGGAATTGTGATGCATGATGTAATCAACAATATGTTTGCCCATAAAGCAATAGATAAAGGAGCTGATGGGTTAATAGCGGTTGCAGCCGGTGCCGGCGGACATGCCGGAGTGAAGAGCCCATTTGCCCTAGTTCAGGAAATTCGTGAGTGGTTTCAAGGTCCGCTTGCTTTAGCCGGGTCAATTTCTACTGGTAGCAGTGTATTGGCCGCTCAAGCGATGGGGGCTGATTTTGCCTATATTGGTTCACCGTTTATTGCAACCCATGAAGCGAATGCTGTGCATGAGTATAAGCAGGCCATTGTCAACCACACATCGGATGACGTTATTTATAGTAATCTGTTCACAGGTGTCCATGGAAATTATCTTGCTCCGTCTATAAAAAAAGCTGGATTAGATCCTAATAACCTACCTGAAAGCGATCCATCTAAGATGAACTTTTCAGGTGACACTAAGGTGAAGGCTTGGAAGGATATATGGGGCTGTGGTCAGGGAATTGGAGCCATTCATGAGATTACTGGTGCTGGAGAGTTTGTTAATAAATTATATAAAGAATACATTGCAGCTAGAGAAAGATTAAAGCAAATTTAATTTAATTATTTGTTCATAATATGGTAACAAATGGTGGGAAACCTATCATCTGTAATACACAAAATTCTTTTTAGGAGGATATTACAGATGATAAAAATGCAGATCAAATTGTTTTGTGCAATAGCTTTATTGCTTGGACTGCAAGCACCGTTTCAGACTTTTGCAGCGTCTGGGGAAACTTGTATGGAAGCCCATGGCCATTTTAAGCACAATCCTGAGTTTCTAAAAAAACAGGCAGAAGAACTTGGGATTAAAACAGATGGAAAAGATTCGGAAGCCATTGCAAAAGAAGTCAGGGAAACAATCATTAAAAAGCGCGCCAAGGAACTTGGAATCGAAACGAAAGGAAAAGAACTGAATGCGTTAGCAAAAGAAGTTGCTGAAACCGAAATAAAGAAAGCAGCGAAGGAACTAGGAATCGCGACAGAAGGAAAAGACTTGCGTGATGTAGCACGTGAAGTTCGTGTCATGCAAGTAAAAAAGGAAGCAAAAGAGCTAGGGATCTCAATAGAAAATAAAGATTTTCACCAAATTGTCCATGAGGTTCAAGAAAAACGGATATTCCAAGCAGCAGAGAAATTGGGGATCGACACAAAAAATAAATCTGCTCATGAACTTTTTAATGAAATCATGGCTAATCATGCTGACAAGGTAAAAGAACTAAATCTTTTTCCCGGAAAATTCTTTTTTATGGATAAACCAAAAGGAGAATAAATGTATGAAAGGGGAACTCATGATATGATTCCCCTCTTCTCATTCATAAGTATCAAAAAGGGTGAGTATACATCAAATTAGTGTGGATATTTTTTAACGGGAGGAAAAAGTATGCCGGATGTTTTTGAAAGTACTGCAAGATTTGAACATCGTTTTTGGCTCCAAATCCTGGGGGATCATTCCCGGTTTATTTATGAGGCACTAGCACCTGTTCAAAATAAAGAAATTAACATGGCAGCCAACTTTATCAATACTTTTGATTCCCTGATGGAACGGGTATCTTCTTCTGAGTTGCAGGCACTTACTGTGGAAGCTGAGGCAGAAGTTTTGAAATTGCGAGAATTCAAACTCGAATTACTCAGAAGACATCTAAATGGAAAAATAAAAATCCATCTTCCTCCAACATTTATTAATCATATGGTGAATGAATTAGAGGAATACGCTAGAATTTTAGAACATCTCAAATCAGGTCGAGTCCCCCCTATTTATCATGAACTCCATCATCATCTCTTATGGCTATTGGATGCCGCTGGCCACGCTGAAGCCATTTCTTCCAATCTGGACGGTGTTGAAACAAAGTTACGTGAGAAAAGCAATGCTTTTAAAAAAAATTTTGATGATTTCTACTTGAAGGCAGTGGAATTCGCAGGATATTTAAGAACCAATTTGCCCGAGTTTCCAGCGCTTGCAAAAATGAATAAAGATACTCAATTAGAAATTAAATTATTCCAGCAATTTTTAACAGAACTAGAGGAACTTGGATTAAATCACCAAGCTTTAGGAACCTTTGCACCGTTAATGGCAGATCATATGTTTCGTGAGGAATGTTATTATCTGATGAAATTAGCCCAATCGGCAAACTTAGACCTACCAAATTGTGATCCAACAAAGCCACGACTTAAGGAATGATATGTTAGATAGTGAAGAGGGGCAAGAGATGAAAAGTTAGGATGCCAGGAGTTTTACAACCCCAGGTTTACCCTTTAGGTTACTTTGCCCACCCCTAAATGTAAATTTGAAATATTGTAGCCACTAACCAAAATTTCAAGTTGAAATACTTTATACACTTTTACACAATATTAAGGATTTGATAATAAAGAGCAAGATCGTGTCGGAA
>NZ_JBALNY010000018.1:14752-34518 GCF_036962145.1 Bacillus sp. JJ1764
AACCAACTTCAGACAAGAAAGAATTAAAAAAGTAAGATAGCGTCCGAAGTCTAACCAACTTCAGACATGAAAGACCCAATAAAGTAAAAGTGTGTCCGAAGTTAAGACAGCTTCGGACTAGGAAGAACCAATAAAGCAAGATTGTGTCGGAAGAGGAAGCAACTTCGGACAAGGAAGAATTAATAAAGCAAGATAGCGTCCGAAGTCTAACCAACTTCGGCCATGGAAGAACTAATAAAACAAGATCGTGTCCAAACTCATGCCAATACTGCTATTTCAAATTTGATTCAATTTTATCTTTGTCCGAATCCCTGCCCAAATGGCGATCACGAGCCCGCCAACAGTATCCGCGATTAGATCAGTCATTGTATCCGTATTTCCGCCGCCCTGTAAAGTCATCCCAAAAAACTGATCACAGCTGAACTCATAAATTTCCCAGAGAACCCCACCCAAGGCAGCAAAGGCCAAGGTAAATAAAAACACAAACCATGGGGATATGTGCGCACCGGCATTTCGATGAATAAGCCGTTCGTATAGAGCTATTCCAGCAAAGGCGAGAATGGCCCCACTGACAAAATGCATAAACGTATCCCACCAGCCAAGTCCATACCAACCGCGAATCGAGCCAAAATATTGCGAACCAATCAAAAAGATTAAATAAGAAATGACAATGGGTAAATTAAATTTCAGCTTGGTGAAAAGGGCCAGCAGTAATGGAATTGCTCCACATGCGATGCCACCGATTGCGACGGTTGATTTAAAATCCTGTCCGTGCTGCCGGTAATAGAATACTAATATAGCCATAAATACGACATACAGGGAACTCAATAAAATAACGAGTTTTCTGTTCATAAATACCACCCTCAACCCTTCTTCTTTTTTAGTAAGGCATAAAAAGCCGGGAGAAGTCCACCAGCCATGCCGGACAGCAAATCCAACATTGTATCTTTATTTCCGCCTCTTTGCATAGTATGTGTGAATGTCAAGTCACCGACAAATTCATATATTTCCCATAGGACGCTGGCCAGCGCCGCTAGAGAGAGTACAAAAAGGGCTACCATCCAAACAGAAACATCATCTCTGACATGCGTTGGTATCATCGTCTTAAATAAGGGAATCCCCACAAATCCAATATACATTCCTTTGTAAAAATGCAGGGTGGAATCCCACCATTTATAATGAAGATAAAAGCTTGAAATTGAGCCCAAAAATAATGAGCAAAATAAAAAAATAAAATAGCCGAAGATGATCGGGATATTAAATGGAATTTCTTTCATTCGTAAAAGCAGTAATGGTAAACCGCTTGCTAAAATCCCTCCGAGAGATACTTGCCATCTAGATGAATCACCCTTTATCAGGTAATAAATCAATAATCCGGTCATAAAGCATATAAATAGTATACTAAAAATTAGAATAATCTTCTGTTTCATTTGTCACCTCAGGAATTAAGTGTCTTTACAATTATGTCCAGTTTCATGAAAACCTAAAGATTTCATAACACCCTCTCGAAAATATAATAGTAAAAGTGTATAGTGAAGAAAGAAAAGATATTCAAATAAATATGGTAATAGTGATTGGGTGGAGGTCGTAATGCAAAGAACACAAATGCCGACTTACGAGCGGATTGCCATAGATTTGGCAAATCGAATTTATAATGGAGAGTTTAAAGTTGGAGAAAAAATTCATGGCCGCTCCACATTGGCCAGCGATTATAAAGTATCTCCGGAAACGGTAAGAAGAGCGATTAAAATTTTAGAAGATGTAGAAATTGTTCATTCAACGAAGGGAAGCGGCATTATCATATCATCACGCGAAAATGCCTTCAAATATATATCACGTTTTTCAAATTTAGAAAGTATTAAAGATCTTGAAAAGAAAATGAATTCCTTAATGGAAGAGAGAAATGTATTGGATGAAAGGCTTTTTGACACATTAAGAAAAATCCTTGATTACTCAGGCAAACTACGTCATACAAATCCATTGACACCAATCGAAGTTGAGGTGTTTCCGGGCTGTACTCATATCGGAAAAACGATTTCGGACGTAAAGTTTTGGCAGAATACCGGCGGCACAGTGATTGGGATTAAACGAAATGGAGAATTAATCATTTCCCCAGGCCCTTATGTATTAATTCTGGAAGGAGATATCTTACTTGTGATTGGCGATGAAAAAACATTAGATAGGGTCATTCACTTTTTAAATGAATAGCCAGATTCCATTTTAGAATCTGGCTACTGTAATGGTTACTTCATCAATCCTTCTTTTTCTAAAAATTCCTTTGCGACCTTGGCAGGGGATTGTTTTAAACTATCAACCTTGTAGTTGAGCTCCCGCATTTTATCATCAGTTAACTTTCCTGCTAATCCGTTTAAAATCTGTTTTAATTCAGGATGCTCTTTAAGAGTTTCATTCTTAATGATCGGAACAGCGTAGTATGGTGGGAAAAATCCTTTGTCATCCTTTAAGACTTTTAAATGGAACTCTTGTATTAAGCCATCGGTCGAAAAAGCATCAATAACATCACTTTTGTGATTCTCTAATGCGGTATAACGCAGTCCTCCATCCACCGCTTTAACATCTTTAAACTGCATATTATAGGATTTTGTGAGTCCAATTAAACCATCTTCCCTATTGGGGAATTCAATCGTTGGACCCATGGTCAAGCTTCCACTGATTTTTGCCAAATCAGAGATCGTTTCTAACCCATATTCAGTGGCTGTATCTTGACGAATCGCCAGTGCATAGGTGTTATTAAATCCCAAAGGTTTTAACAATGATATTCCATATTTTTGATTAAATTCTTTTTGAACGTAATCATACACTTTTTGAGGATCATTTGCTGGTGGTTGGTTCAGAATATTTACTAATCCTGTTCCGGTGTATTCCACATAGGCATCGATATCACCATTTTTTAAAGCACTAAAGGTTACTTGGGACCCACCAAGATTTAATTTTCGTTCAACCTTTATATCAGTCTTGTTTTCTATTAAATCGGCCAGCATATTTCCTAAGATTAATTGTTCAGAAAAATTTTTCGAACCTATGACGATTTTTTCATCTGCATGGGCTTTGTTGTAAATGGCAAAGACACCACCAATGATGATTATGGGTGATACAAACGAAAGAATTAGCTTTTTGCTTGTTTTCTTGCCTGATTTTTTGGTTCTTTCATAAGAAAGAGAAGTTTCTAGTTTGCCAACAACAAAGTCGATTAATAAGGCTAGAATACAGGCTGGAATCGCTCCGGCCAGAATCATCGCATTATCAACGGTTTGTACCCCCGAAAACACAAGGTAACCAAGTCCGCCCGCACCGACAAATGCAGCAATCGTCATTAAGCCTACCGCCGTAACGGCAGAAATTCTGATACCCGCCATAATCATCGGAAAAGCTAGTGGCAGCTGAATTTTCCTCATGGTTTGACTTTTGGTAAGACCGATACCTTTGGCGGCTTCCAGAATATCACGATCAATATTTGTTAAACCAGTATATGTGTTCTTTACAATAGGAAGTAGGGAATATAGGACGACCATGACAATGGCTGGTGTACTGCCAATTCCTACGAAAGGAATTAAAAAACCGAGTAGGGCAAGACTTGGAATGGCTTGCACAACATTGGTCACGCCAAGTATTGGTTTTGAAAGCCTTGGTTCTCTTGATATTAAGATGCCAAGCGGAATACCAATAATAACAGCCACTAATACTGAAAAAATACTTAAATAAATATGCTGTCCTAAAAGCTCAAGAATTTGTTGGTAATTTGTACTAAGATAACTCCACATTTCGCGCATTAAAATGCCACCTCCATATCGATTAATTGGCTGCTTAATGCAGATAAAATGCTGCTTCGTGTAATAAGTCCTGTTAACTGATTCATTTGGTTAACAACAGGTAAATAACCTATTTTGTGTTCATTCATCGCTTCTAAAATGGAAATTAAATTAGCGTCTTCCGATACTGACAGAACGTTTTGTTCCATGATTGATTCAATTGATGAATTACGGTCAAGCAGCTGAATTCCTTTTAATGTTACCAGTCCAATTAAGATATTATTTTTACCAGTAACCATTAAACTGTCCACCTTATGTTCCTTCATAATTTCAATCGCTTGAAGAACGTTTCGTTTTGGATTAATTTTTACTGGGTCCGGAATCATGATATCTTCAGCCATTAATAACTCAGGGTTGTTCCAAACTCTTCGCTTTCCGATAAAGTCTGATACAAATTCATTTGCCGGACTTTTAAGAATTGCTTCCGGAGTATCATATTGAAGAATATCTCCATCTTTTAATATACAAATCTTATCCGCTATTTTAATAGCTTCGTCCATGTCATGGGTTACAAATATAATGGTCTTGTTTAATTCCTTTTGCATTTGGTACAGCTCATCTTGCAATGATGCCCGTGTAACAGGGTCTAATGCACTGAAAGGCTCATCCATTAAAATGATATCTGAATTGGTTGAAAAGGCTCGTGCCACTCCAACTCTTTGTTGTTGACCGCCACTTAATTCCTTAGGGTACCTTTGTAAAAATTCCGTTGGGTCAAGTCCAACGATTTCAAGTAATTCTTTCGTTCTTTGCTCTATCTGTATTGGATCTTCACCCTTAATCTTAGGAATTAATTCAAGATTTTCTTGAATGGTCATATGTGGAAATAATCCAGTATTTTGGATGACATAACCTATATTTCTGCGAAGTTCAATGGGGTTCATTGTAGAAATTTCTTTGCCATTCACATAAATCTGACCTGTTGTAGGTAGAATCAATTTATTTATCATTTTCAGAAGGGTGGTTTTACCACAACCGCTTGGACCGATGAACACAACTAATTGACCTGGTTCAATCTCCAGGGAAAAATCGTTAATAATCGTTTTCGAACGATACTTTTTAATCACATGTTTAAAATGTATCAAGTGAAGTTCCTCCTCCTCTGCTAAAAGTAACAACCTAATGTTACCATAAAAGTTGTTACTATGTCTAATAGCTAAATGAATAGAATCTTTTCTTTTTAATTTTGTATTAGTAAAATGAAGAAGGTTACTCTGTAAGAAAAGCGGGTGAAAAGATGAAATCAGTCTTAGTTGTAGACGATGATGAATGGATTCGCAATTTGGTTAAAAGTATTTTATCTAAGGAAGGCTTTAAGGTTTTTGCAGCTGAAAATGGGACGGCTGCTTTAACATTAATGAAAAAAGCGATAATTGATTTGGCGATTGTAGATATCATGATGCCAGTGATGGATGGATACCAGCTTACTAAGGAAATTAGAAGATCCTATGACATCCCGGTAGTTTTGTTGACAGCCAAAAGCCAAATTGACGATAAGGAAAAAGGGTTTGAAGCTGGAACAGATGATTATTTAGTCAAACCTTTCGAACCAAAGGAGTTAATCTTCCGAGTCAATGCGTTGCTGCGCCGTTATGGGAAGGCAAGTGAAGCTAATATTCATTTAGGTTCCTTGGCTATAAATAGGAAAAGCTATGAAGTTAAAATCAATACCAAAACTTTCATGCTGCCACTAAAAGAATTTGAACTTTTATCATTTTTGGCAAGCCATCCCAACCAAGTCTTCAGTCGAAGCCATCTTATCGAAAAAGTATGGGGATTGGATTTTGAAGGTGATGAAAGAACGGTGGACGTACATATTAAAAGATTGCGTGAGAGGTTTGAAGATATTGCAGACGATTTTACGATCAAAACAATCCGAGGGGTCGGCTATTCACTGGAGGTTTTATAATGATCATGAAATCGATGTATAGTAAATTTGCCTTCATTACAATTATGATCATGATTGTAAGTGGGGTGATTTCTTTTTTATTATCTAATGTCTATTATCAATCCAATTTGAAGCAACAAAATGATGAGAAAATAACCAAGTTTGCCTATGAAATGGCCGATTTTGCCAGTAAACATCCAACGGTTAGTCTAAATGATTATTTTGAACATAATGGAGCAATTGGATACCAAATCTTATTGGTCAACCAAAACGGGCATAGGCAATATTTTGGATCACCATTTCGAGTAGAGAATTTGCCTGAATCTATCAGCCAAAAAGTATTGGATGGAAAAGTGTATCACGGAATACGCAATTTCCCTCATAAGACCTTTGTGACCGGTTTTTTTGCCAATGAATTGAAGAATTCAGTAGGTGTTCCTTTTACTCATCAAAGTCAAAGGTATGCCTTGTTCATAAGACCAGATATTAAGTTGTTGTTTAATGAAATGCATATATTATTTGGCTGGTTATTAATCCTTTCTATTTTATTAAGCATTTTAATGGTGTCGATCAGTACAAAATACTTGGTTCAACCCATTCGTAAGCTAGACAAAGCCACTAAGGAGATTTCCGAGGGAAATTATTCGATCAAACTTGATATTTCTCGTAGAGACGAACTGGGCCATTTGGCCATTAATTTTAGTAGGATGTCGGAAAAATTGGCCCGTGTCGATCAGTTGCGTAAAGAGTTGGTCTCAAATATTTCTCATGACATTCAATCACCACTGACCAATATTAAGGGGTATTTAAACCTGTTAGAAAATGATGATAAGAGTGAATCACATAAAAAGGAATACATCCGTGTGGTTCATTCAGAGGTAGACCGGCTTTCAAAAATGACGAAACAACTTTTACTACTATCTTCTATTGAAAGTAAAAGGGATTTGTTGGAAGTCAGCCGAGTGAATATTGGGGCTCAGTTAAAAGTGGTTATCCATCAGTATCAATACAGTATGATGGAAAAAGGCATCATGGCCAGCTACACGATACCAGATGTTTGGCTTAATGGGGATTCCGCTTTGTTGTATTCCGTGTGGGAAAATTTATTGACGAATGCGATTAAATATAATCATGAAAATGGTACCATAGACATTGACTTATCGGAGATGGAGTCACAGGTAGTGGTCACATTTAAAGATTCAGGGATCGGCATGGATGAAAATGAAATAAAACGGATATTTGATAGATTTTACCGAGCGGATACCTCAAGGAAGCGATCTGTTGAAGGTACAGGGCTAGGTTTGTCCATTGTTGAATCCATTATCGATTTGCACCATGGGAGAATAGAAATAGATAGTCAAAAAGGGAAAGGAACAACTTTGAAGGTAATTCTTCCGAAATGGTAATCAGTTGTTCCGCCATTCACAAAACTTAGTACTTCGAACGAACAGGTGCTTGTAATGGGACAGCAAATTCCATAGGGGCTCCTAGATGAATTAATGAAGTTCCAACAGTAGTATAGGCAGATTGTTGGGTTCGTTGTTTTTTTAAAGATCCACTCCCGATTTGCAGAACTCCACCATTGACCATATTACCGATTTTGATAAAACGGAAATCAAACGTTTGTTGCAATTGTTTATCCATTTCAATCACCTCTAAATAATATATGAACATGAGTTTGGCTGAATTCAACAAATCATATTTTAATAGTGGGAGTAACAATCAGCATGCTAAACTTTTATCAATGGACGAGATCATATGTAGTGCCACTGGACTTAGTATTCGAGAAAAAAAGGTTTACAAGGCAGTGCCAATTCGATGCATATTACAGAAATAATCAACAGTTCTGATAAAATACAAATTGCCAAATGTCTCCTAGCGAAAAAAATAATTGACTTCCTCAAATTTGTGTATTTTAAAAAACAGTGAGTTTGTTGTCAATCCGTTTATCATCTTAATGAAAATAATGGCTTTAATCCGTTATGAAATACCCTTTTCTTGTACAAAATAATCTTCATGCAGGAAGGGAGGTATTTTGATGACAAACCGAAATGACAACCGTGAACGTAAAAATAAATACCCAAATAACTTGAAGAAGGAGACAGAATTGTCAAAGGAAGTTAATATTCGCAGTGAAGAAACACAAAAAGATTTGCGAAAAAAATAACGGAATTCCTGTTTAGTAACGGTTTCACTAATAGGAAGCAATAGGTAAAACGAAAAAACGCATCGGAATTCTAATTGAATTCTAATGCGTTTTTTAAATTTGGAAAAATCCTTTCATCAGTAATATGAAAGAAGAACTCGGTAAAGTTGAAAGAAAGATGTCTATCATAGGTGGTCTGAAAGACAAAAGAAGAGGGGGCCGCCAGACAAGCGTCGTTCATAGGCAGTATGAAAGCCAAAAGAAGCGGAAGCCACAACAAAAACGTCCTTCACGAAGCCATTAATTTGTTCATGCAACAACCTTTATTAACTCAATTTATAATAACCCCTTTTCAACCCGTTATAGCAAAACCAAACCGCTTGAAGGAAAAATAACACTCCCCATGCTAGTGTTGGGACTATTTTTGTGAGATTGGCAAGATTTGCGGCATCACCCGCAGCCTGTGGGTAAAAAATACTTAAATACATGACTTCATAAGCACTTTGTAGAGAATCTGCAAGCAAAATGCAAGCGATCAGCAGTAATAAATGATCCCTAAAGGCTCGTGTTCCTTTAATGAGTAAAAATAGAAACCCCGCTGCAAAGGAACAAAGCCAAAAAATACCATATGGATTTCTTACCCAAAAGATTAAATTACAAAAAATAAAGCCCAATAAAATATCAATCAATAAAATTTGCTTTCTCCTGCCAATTAGTAAAAACGCGAGGAAGGCCATGAATGAAGCAAATGTGTACCCTGCTAAGCTGGTAAAGAAGCTACCAATCCAAGTGGTTTGATTGCTCAAAGTAGCGCCTTCCGAATTAGAAAATAACGAGATGGTCTGGACATTTCCTCCAAGCAACGCCATAAAGGCATGCCCCGATTCATGAATCAACGTATCAATCACTCTAATATAATTGCCGATAATAGGAACATGGATTAACAAAAAAGCAAGGATCAGGAAGAGAAAAAACTTCGAACTGATTTTCTCACGGACAAAGCTCAACGTCATCTCCTCATTTCATATATTGTCATTTTCTTAATTTTAACACTATTTAAGGAGCAATTTTAAATGTAACGCTCAACTTGTAAACACTGTATTTGGGAGTTTTTTGTAACAATATGTTAATATGGTGTTAAGATCTTCCAGTTGTTTAAAGCAGTCCTTAAGCTTGGAAAGATCAATTTTTTTTTAGGAGGAATCGATCATGAAAAAATTAATGAAATTTGGCAGGAAATTCGATCCTAGTAGGGGGGCTATTTTCTATGAACCATAGTGTACGTTCGAACAGAGAATATTTTCTTCAGCAATTGGGGTTTATTGATGAAAACATCAAAGAATTAACCAATTTGTACCTATCATCAACGCCGGTTCAAGAACGAATGAAACACTTCTTTAATCTGTATGCTTTAGAGTTAGAAGAATTACTGAAGCGAAATCATAAAAAGAGCATTATTACTGTTTTTCCAAAGGTTTTTATAGGTACGAAGGTTACCATTAAATATGATGATGACGATGAAACGGAGGATTATGTAATTTGTTTTCCGGATGCCTCAGATCCAGATCAAGGGCTGATTTCGTTCATGTCACCTGTAGGAAGGCAGTTACTTTTAAAAGAAAAGGGCGAAAAAATAGCTCTTAAAATTCCAAGCGGGGAAATTGCTGTTTCTATTAACGAGATTTCCTTTGTGGGGGATCTATTTGAAATGGAGAAAAAAACGAGGGAAGCATAAAAGAACATCTATAAGTATGACCGAACCTCAGAAGTTCGGTCATACTTTATTTATTAGAAACCAAACAAAGTACTAACAAAGTTCTTCTTCTTTCTTTTCACTTTTCCGTGATCTAATACATATGGTTTCTCAGGCTGGTCGGGCTTTTTTAACATATTTATTTCGGTCTGAAGCTGTTCGATTTGTTTGGACATATGACTTACCAGCTCTTGTAATTCTTCAAGTT
The DNA here is from genome assembly GCF_036962145.1 of Bacillus sp. JJ1764. Lineage (NCBI taxonomy): Bacteria > Bacillati > Bacillota > Bacilli > Caryophanales > Bacillaceae > Bacillus > Bacillus sp. JJ1764. The sequence goes on from NZ_JBALNY010000018.1 coordinate 24,578, forward strand.
CCCGACGGTGCTGCAATAATTGATAGGAAGCAACCGAATCGGCCTTTGTATGAAGTCCCTGTTCCAACACTTTTACTCTTTCATTCAACATGTCCATGGCTTGATCATTTTCGGCCGTTTTGACAGTACCTTTTCGGGTTTGCTTCTTATCTTTAACAGGTGTGATATCTTGTAACAGAACACCATTTTGCAGTTGGTCATGAATTTCTTTTAACATATGAATATCTTCTTCTTTAAATAGATAATGGCCCCGTTCGTTACGTTCCATTGGTAATTCAAGTTGTTTTACCCATCTTTGAATGGTACTTACAGACACTCCCAACAACTTGGCTACTTCACTTGAATTCATGCTTCATCCCCCCATGAAAAAAATCAAAATACCCGAGTGACAGTAAGGTTTCCTTGTAAACTATTAATTCCAAAATTTCCACCACTTCTTTTCTTTAGCTCCCGCGACCTCTCTGAAATTAGTGAGCATTTGTTGGAAAGCAATCTCACGTTGCTGGACTTCATGTAGGTATTGTTCACGCTCTTCCATGAAAAATTCGCGATCATGAATAATCGCCTCGGATAAATGAGAAAGTTCAAAATTGGTGTTTTCAATGTAGTTTGTTAAATCCTCAGTTGTTTCGGCGATTTGCTTTGAAAGGGTGGATATTTCATCATATGTTTCAATTGACACATTCTTAATACTGTCAGATAAATATTTTAAACGGTCTGCATTCAGCTTAGATGCCGATTCGAACGTTTCCGTTAGCTCTTCAATGTCAGCTTTGGTATTGGCGGTTGACTTGTAGATGGAATCAGATAAGGATTTTACGGTCGTTAATGTACCATTTTTAATTTCCTTTTTTACGTCTTCTAATAATTCTTTACGTACAACCGTTCGAATTTCTTCTTTTACATCATCTAAAAAATTTTTTGTATAAGTATCAAGGGCTTCGAAAAATTGATTAACATTCGGTGTCTTTTCTTCTATTTCAATTACCTCTGGAACAGTTTCAGTTACAAGGTTTACCGAAAGGTCGTTAGAGTTCATTTTATCTTCTGAGAAACTTTCCGGAACATTAAAGGGTACATAAATTTCTTCCCGATCTTCTGATATCAAATCAGAGGGAGGTTCTGATTTCTGCTGCAGTGTTTGCCTTATGATTTCTTTTCCCAGCTTTTGCGAGTGGAGAGTCTTTATTTCCAGTAAATAATCAACCTCCAGATCGGTGTAAATTCTCGCACCTTGTTTAGAGCGAGGGAAATTCAATAATTCAGCAAATTCTTTCTCCCATTGACGGATTAATCCGGATTTAACATTTATTTTTTTTGACACTTCTTTTAATGTATAAGCAGCCAAATTTGATCATTCCTTTCTATTTCTATAGGAAGATACCCCTTTTAGAATAAGTATTCACCAACGGGTATCCCATTTTCCTGCTGCTTGACAAAAGCTATCAAAACAAGACGGAAACCATGAAATAACAACATATTCCTGCAAAAAAATGATAATTTTGAAAAAATGATTGAGATTAGTAGAAAGTAGGTTTATGATTTTTTAGGGACACAAAAAACGAAAGAAGGATCATCATGTGGATTGTCGCAGCCTTTATCACCATGGTTTGTTTTGGAATGAACAATACCATCTTTAAGTGGAGCACAGCACATCAGTTATCGAAGATACATATTCAACTATTCTTTTATTTCACCGCATTTTTACTTTCGCTTGGATATGGTATTTTTCATGAGATGCATATTTCCCTCATGACGATCATATTGGGTGGAATTATCGGGGTTTTAAATGCAAATGGGAATATCCAAATGTCTAAAGCTTTTGAGAATGGCCCGGCAAGCTTGACATCGCCATTAATAGGGACCAATACGATTTTCCCTATCCTAACTGCAGGAATTATTTTTCATGAACATATTTCAGCCATTCAATGGCTAGGAATTGTTTTTATGATGGGTTCAGCCATTTTGATCCAATATTCACCTGGTTCTACCAAGATCATGAACTATCGACCTTGGATTCTCCGAGTCATCCTATCCATCTTTTCATTTGGCTTATTAGGGATCTTAATGAAAACAACCTCTTTATTACATATTAGTTCATTAGATATTCTCATTTCCATGTATGGAGGGGGTAGTTTATATTTAGGAATTTGTAGTGTGAACAAGCCGGAAGAGTGGAAAGTAACTGAGGTTAAGGTCGGAATATTAGTTGGCTTGATTAGTTTACTGGGTTATAGCAGCTATTTTTATGCACTGCAAACAGGAACAGCGAGTATTGTTTTCCCAATTGTCAGTTTGAATTGTCTGGTGGTTGTGTTTGCAGGAATTATTTTATTTAAAGAGAAATTAAGAAATTATCAAGTAATTGGTGTTTTAACTGCCTTGTTGGGTATCATTTTTACTAAAATATAAGAAAAGTGCAGAGCGGACTCTGCACTTCGTTTTTTATTCCACTAATCCGAGTGATTTCAAGCCATTAAATATACCTGAATCTGTTACGGCAGTAGTTCTATGCTTAGCATATTGGAAAAGATCGGGGTGGCCGTTCCCCATGGCAAAGCCTTCTCCTACACTATGCAGCATTTCCTTATCATTCATCCCATCTCCAAAAGCAATCGCAACTTCCTTACTTAGTCCAAGATGTTTTAACACCATTTGAATGCCATAGCCTTTATTAATTTTATCCATAATGACATCATAACAATGCAACATGTTGGCAATGTTCACCTGTGACAGGTGGAATCCGGGTGTAGGCTGATAAAGTTCAGGGTCGGTTTCCTTTAGATTCATAAGGGTCATTCCGAGAATATTCCGTTCTTTTTGCGGGGAATATACCTCATTTTTGGTTAGATGAAACACTTCAATGAATTCCTTTACGGTTGGTGAATCCTTTTCTGTGAAAAAATTAGCTGAATCGGTAAATAAAACAGCTTTATGGTTATGCTCTTTTGCAATCTTAAGGAATTGCTCGATAATTTCCGGGTCCATTGATTCTTGATAGAGATCCTTACCTTTATATTTAGCATAAGCACCATTATAGCCAACAAATGATTGTATGTTTAATTCTTTTGCCAGTTCATCGATTTCGTGCAGTGGTCTGCCTGTAGACAGAAAAACCTCCACTCCCTTATTTTGAACCTGGGCAATCGCATCCCTCGTTGACGATTGAATGGTATTGTCCGGTGTAAGAATGGTTCCATCCACATCTAAAAATAAACATTTATAATCAGTCATTACAGAGCTCCTTCTTTTTATTTTCTTTGAATAGTTTACCACTATTATGAAAAACAAGTCGAGTATTGATATAATATCTTGTTTGAAGGGGGAGGTTATAAGGAAAAGGGGGGATATCATGAAAAGGCATTTATTTTTGCTTTGTTTGTTTACTTTTCTTTTTCCTGTAATGGTTTCTGCAGAAAAATCGATACCTATGTTGATCTATCATTCCATTGATCAATATTCTGGCCATGGAATGAAGGAACTTTATGTATCTCCAGAACAATTTGAAACACAAATGTTATACTTGCGAGAGCATGGATTTACTCCGCTAACCTTTGAAAATTGGGAGCAACAATACACAGTCAATAAGCCGATTTTTCTAACGTTTGATGATGGTTATAAAAATAATCTCAACGTTTATACTATTTTTAAAAAAATACAAACTAACAAATTTAAACCCTCAGGGACATTTTTTGTGATTTCTGATTTTATTGATCGACCCAATCGATTATCGAAGGCTGACTTGAAGAAGCTGGCAGATTCGGGTATGATATCGATCCAATCCCATACTGCCACCCACCCTGACCTAACCAAGATAACTGATTTTATCCATGAATTAAAGGATTCAAAAGGAAACATTGAGAAAATAACTGGTAAACCTGTGATTGCCGTTTCCTATCCGTATGGAAATTTTAATGATAGAACTATAAAGGAAACAAAAAAATATTATTTATTCGGTATGACGACTACACCTGGACCCTATGTAAAATCAGGCAGCAGTGAAGAACACTATCTACTACCCAGAACGTATATAAAAAATTCAACAAGGTTAGAAGATTTTATAAAGATCGTTGAAGGTCCTAACGGTTACCACTGACAAGGTAATCGTTTTTTTATTTAATATGACAATATTTTCGTTTAAATACGAATATGTTCTTAATAAAGGGAGGGGGATGGGATGAACGGAAGTATAAGTGTGTGGGAGGAACATTTGTTTTGGTTGGAAATTTTACAGGATCATGCGATATTTGTGCGGGACCATTTGGCGGTAGAAGAGGAGAAAGCAATGGCTGAAGCTCAAAACTTTGTTCAGGCTTTTGCCATTTTGTTGCAAAATCTTCAGCAATTACCTCCAGCAGTGGATGTCAGCGATAATGAACAAATGACCTTTGCTAGTCAAGCTTATGCAACGGCTTATGCATATTTTCGATTTGAAGGCCGTATGCAAAATTTACGGATCAAAAACGAAATCAATTTAAATTTATCTCCGACGTATTTAAATGGCACATTGAGTGAGAATCAAGAATATTTGCGCCAGCTTACCTATTATGCCAATGGACAGACCCCTGTGCCGCTTCGTTTAGATCAGCTGTTTGATTTATGGCTGGAGGACCAGTTAGGACATATTATCTTACTAAAAAATGTGATTGATCCAATTGAATTATCGGTTGAAAAGATGGGGGATTTTTATACACAGAAGTTTCAAATGTACATCCTTCAGAATCATCATATGAAAGGGTATTTAAGATTTACCGAACAAGGGTTTCCACGGCAAAGAGAGTTGGCGTTAGAAGTAGGACGAACCGTGATCCAAATGAATTTGTACATTAAATCAGTAATGGAAAAATATAAAAATGACTGGATCCTCAATAAAACAACATTGCGCTTTATAGAACATCATTTTCCAGAAACTTGCTATTTCATTAAAAAACTGGCAGAATTCTCACCAGAGCTTCATGCCGAAGGTTCTCATTGCTCGTTGAGAAAACCATCGTTCTTATAGTTATGTAAAAGAAAGAACCTGTACCATTATTGGAGGGCACAGGTTCTTTTCTTAGTTGATCAACGCTTGAAGAGGTGCTGGAATTCTCCCGCCTCGGGAAATCATTTTTTGGGAGCTAAAAGGGTTGACACCCAAAACCGGGGCACGTCCAAGGAGACCTCCGAATTCCACCATTTCTCCTTCTTTTTTTCCGGGAACTGGTATGACCCTTACAGCAGTGGTTTTTTTATTAATCATACCAATAGCAGCTTCATCAGCAATTATTGCGGATAGAGTGGCAGGGGAAACATCTCCTGTTAATGCGATCATGTCTAAACCGACTGAACACACACAAGTCATTGCTTCAAGCTTCGACAGTGTCAAGGCTCCTTCGGTAATTCCGCGAATCATCCCATTATCTTCACTGACAGGAATAAATGCCCCGCTTAAACCACCGACATAAGAACTGGCCATGGCTCCACCTTTTTTTACAGCATCATTCATTAGTGCTAAGGCGGCAATGGTTCCATGGGTACCGACCCGTTCCAATCCAATTTCTTCGAGAATCTCAGCAACACTGTCGTTGACCGCATTGGTAGGGGCCAATGACAAATCCATAATACCAAATGGGATGCCAAGGCGCTCAGCAACTACACGGCCAATTAACTCACCAGCACGGGTTATCTTAAAGACCGTTTTCTTAATAATATCGGAAACTTCACCTAAATCTGCATCGGGATAACGTTTTAGAGCATTCAATACTACACCAGGACCACTGACACCAACATTGATCACCGCTTCACCCTCACCAGCTCCATGAAACGCTCCTGCCATAAATGGATTATCTTCAACCGGATTACTGAAGACTACAAGCTTGGCGCAGGCAATTCCATTTTGATCCGCTGTAAGTTCGGCTGCTTCTTTGATGATGAAGCCCAGCTCTCTGACAGCATCCATATTAATCCCGGTCCTTGTAGTGGCTACAGATATGGAAGAGCATACACGTTCGGTCACACTTAGAGCCTTTGGCAGTGCTTTAAGCAGAGTTTGATCTCCTTTTGATTGACCTTTATGAACGAGTGCAGAGAACCCTCCAATAAAATCAACCCCTAAATGTTTAGCTGCTTTATCTAAGGTTTGAGCAAGTTCAACGGTTTGTTCGACGGTTGCGTTACCAAGAATTTCGGCAATCGGGGTGATGGAAATTCGTTTATTGATAATGGGAATCCCAAATTCTTTTTCCACTTCTTCCGCAACACTTTTAAGATTCTTAGCGTATTTGGTGATTTTCTCATACACTTGCAAATTCATTTTTTCAAACTCGGAATCTGCACAATCTCGTAAACTAATCCCCATTGTAACAGTCCGAATATCTAGGTTTTCCATTTGCACCATTCGAATGGTTTGCAAAATCTCATCCATTGCAATTGACATCCTACGATCGCTCCTCATTAAATTCTGTGCATTGCTTGGAATATTTCCTCTAATTGAAGGTGGATTTTTAAGCCCATGTCTTCACCAATTAAAGCTAATTCGTCCCGCACTTTATTTAAATTGTCATTCCCTGAAACATCAATGATCATCATCATTGTAAAAAAATCCTGTAAAATGGTTTGACTGATGTCAAGAATGTTCATATTGTTTTCTGCTAATACGGTTGTGACACGCGAGATGATCCCAACCTTGTCCATTCCAATTACACTTACTACTGCTCTTCGTCGTTCCATTTTTTCACCTCATAAAATATAAATAAAAAAGATTGGATCAACTCCAATCTCAAGTAAGAAGAGTGCGCAAGTGGTTATGCACAACTTTCTCTCCTGTCCTTTTGCCTGAGATTGTGAATCCTTCGGCGCCGTAAACTCCTTTACGGTCTCTCCAGAAGCCTCTCCAGCTATAGTGTCACCCATAGCCTTCATCGACTGCTTTATTGAATTAAACAAATGTTAACAAATTAATAGGAATTCAGTCAATAAAAATATTTTAATATTTTCATAATTGTCACAATCTATCCTGCAAAACTGACCCATGGAAAAAGTCGATGCATATATTAATTGGAAAGATTTCCAGGTGAGGTGGAAATGGAAATGATAACAGCTAGAATCGGTGGTAAGACTTATCGTATTCCAGACGATTTGGAGACCTATTTCAAAACCTTCCGATCACATGTGATTGGAATGAATCAGGAGTATATTACTCCCTATGGCAAGAAAAAGATCATTTATGCAGATTGGACAGCCAGCGGAAGGCTGTATCGCCCTATCGAGCAGAAAATTTCCGAAGTTTTTGGACCATTTATGGCTAATACCCATACTGAATCGAATGTAACCAGCTTAATGATGACGGGTATGTATCAACAGGCAAAAAACATCATTAAGGATCATGTCAATGCCCATCCGACTGATGTCGTTTTATTTGATGGATTTGGAATGACTTCTGTTATGAATAAATTTCAGAGGATATTAGGATTTAAACTACATGAAAAATATAAAGATAAATGCTCTGTACCTGTGACGGAAAGACCTATTGTCTTTATAACCCATATGGAACACCATTCTAATCAGACTTCATGGTGTGAGTCAATGGTGGATGTAGAAATGATTCGGGCAGATCAAAATGGGTTGGTTGATTTAAACCACTTGAAAAACTTATTAGAGCAATATCAAGACCGTACGATAAAAATTGGGTCTTTTACTGCTTGCTCGAATGTTACAGGTATTCAAACTCCCTATCATCAATTAGCCAAAATCATGCACCAACACGGTGGGGTATGCTTTATAGATTTTGCCGCATCAGCCCCCTATATCAACATAAATATGCACCCAAATGACCCGCTGGAAAAATTGGATGCGATTGTTTTTTCACCACATAAATTTTTAGGAGGACCCGGGACGAGCGGTGTTTTGGTGTTTGACTCTAAATTATACGGAAATAAAGTTCCCGATCACCCTGGAGGTGGAACTGTTACATGGACAAATCCATGGGGCGAACATCATTATTATCAAAATATCGAAATTCGTGAGGACGGGGGAACTCCAGGGATTTTACAAGCAATACGAACTGCACTTTGCATTCAATTAAAAGAACAAATGGGCATCGAGAATATCGTAAAAAGGGAGAAACAACAAATATCCATGCTGCTGCCTATGTTGAAAACAATCCCAGGACTTCACCTATTAGAAGAAAATCAGACGAAGCGCTTAGGAATCGTATCTTTTTATGTAGACAATGTTCATTACAATTTAATCGTTCGTCTGTTAAATGACCGTTTCGGCTTCCAAGTCAGGGGAGGCTGTTCCTGTGCTGGGACATATGGTCATTACCTTTTCCATATCGATAAGAACAAGTCTAAACAAATTACCGATCAAATTGACCAGGGTGATTTTTCAACGAAACCGGGGTGGGTACGATTTTCACTGCACCCGATCATGACAAATGAGGAAATTCTACTGTTTGTTCAGGCTATTAAGGAAATAGTAGAAAATATCGAGGAATGGAAAAAAGATTATCGATATGATGCTAAAAGCAACGATTATTTTTATATCCATTTTAAAAGGGAAGACATGTCGCCACTTTTTCGAATGGAATAACGGAAATTATTACTGTCTTAATAGTAATTTTGATAATTATAGCGAAAATGATGATAAAATGTAAAAAATTGACAGTTAATTAGTTGCGAGTTAAAATTAAATTGTAATAAATCATAGTAAAGTAAAGGAGGAATCATCAATGAACAGCTTATTTCCATTCAAAAAGGCCAAGGACGTAAGCACAGATATGTGGGATTCATTTACTGATTTCTTCAGCGATAATTTCTTTGCTCCAGTCCGAAGCGATACTCATTTATTCCGTACTGATATTAAAGACGTCGGAGACCATTATGTAATTGAGGCAGAATTGCCTGGATTTGACAAAGAGGATATTAAAGTAGAGTACGATCAACATTACCTGACTATTTCAGCACAGCGAGAATCACATTTAAAAGAGGATAAAGAAAATTTTATTCGTCAGGAAAGACATTACGGAGAATTTGTACGTCGGTTCTATGTGAAAGATATTAATGAGGAAACTGTTGAAGCTGTTTTTGAAAATGGAATACTCACACTAAATTGTCCAAAAGTAACTCCTAAAATGGAACAAAAACATATAGAAATTCACTAAAAATTTGGCCGCAATCTACTATTGATTGCGGTCAAATTTTTTGCATAAAGGACCGGACAGCTTTTGCAGGCATAAGCTAATGAAAAAAGGCGGGATCAACTTGATTCATACTGTAAAACCAGGTGAAACACTTGCCACAATCTCGGCGGATTATCGTGTTAGCCTGCGCCGGCTATATGCGGCAAATCCCGGACTAGGCCATGGCCATTTATATGCAGGCCAAAAAATTCAAATTCCCGGAATCCCCGAACCGAATACCATTCCCTTTTCTATTCAAGTATCAGTTGGAAAAAGAAGACTGACTCTTTATAATAGCGGAAAGTTGGTTAAAATTTTTCCAATTGCCGTAGGAAAAATGCTCACTGGGACTCCGGTTGGCGAATTTGTCATCGTTAATCGTCAATACCACCCAGGGGGGCCATTTGGCGTATTATGGATGTCACTTTCGAAGCAGGGGTACGGTATCCATGGGACCAATGACCCGAGTTCAATAGGGAAAGCAGTATCCCATGGGTGCATCAGGATGTTTAATCGGGATGTCCTTCAGCTGGCAAATATGGTGTCTAATGGTACTAGGGTTATGATACAGCCTTGAAGATGATAGCCGAATTTAAACCCACCTGCAAAAAAACGTTACGAATTAGAGTTGAAAGGTCAAAACCCGATTATTAGATGAGAATGCCACATAATTAGCAAAAGAATTAATTAAAAGGTAACCAAAGTGTAAAAACAGGTCACTTGTAGGTAATAAGATACCTTTAAGTGACTTGTTTATTTTTTCATAGGCTGTGTTAAAGAA
>NZ_JBALNY010000018.1:34636-40628 GCF_036962145.1 Bacillus sp. JJ1764
TGGAGCGAAAATCAACAGCCCAGTTTAACAGAGCCTTTTCATAAACAAATTCTCCCTAAAGCCACGTTTTTAACTTGAACTTCCACACCCTCGAAATCTTAACATTCTTCTGTTAAAAATTATCGACCACGCTGATACGTTCTCTAAGATATCCATCATAATGAATTCACTCAAATTAAAAGAATGAACATTATTAAATCATTTATAAATTTAATCCAAATCTTTTTAATTCAATGAAAATACTTTCCAACTGTTTTCCTTTTTCCGTTAAAGTATATTCCACACGAGGGGGAACCTCTGGAAATACCTTTCTTATCAATATCCCATGATCTTCTAGTTCCTTGAGTCGGAGTGAAAGTGTTTTCGGGCTGATTCCATTCAGTGATTTCAATAGGTCGCTGAATCGCATTGTTCCTTCGATAAGGAGATCCCGAATAATTAAAAAGGTCCATTTAGTTCCGATTACATCAAGCGTTTTAGCAATGGGGCATTGCTCGCCTGGTGTTCCTTTGGTTAGCAAGACCGGCTCAACCACACTCATCTGAAGCATCCTCCTTTATATTTTTTTAGCTGTTTTTCCTTATGATACCACAAAGGTATACTTTTAGAAACTTTATGAAATAAATATCACTACTTCCATAAATGAAATTACTGTATATATAATATCTATAAGCCAATTATTGAAAGTAATAATGAGGAGGTGAGCATAATGATACGAGAAATCAACGAATCAAACTGCCTTTTGGTGCTTTTATTGCTATCTTAATCAGTGCGTTTGCTGTCGGTACCACAAAGTTTATCATCATGGGCATTATTCCGGAAAACAAACACCGGTGCTTTATAAAGATTACAAAATAAAGGAGCTGGAAGAGAGATGAAAAAAATACTTATTATTAACGGTCATCAGAAATATGGATCAGCAGAAGGATATTTGAATCACACAATGATGGATAAGATGGTCAATTTGTTAAGTGAAAGGAACAATATAAAAACAACAATTATTCAAGAGGGATATACAATCGAAGAAGAACAACAAAAATTTTTATGGGCTGATATTGTCATTTACCAGACCCCTATTTATTGGTTTAGTGTACCTGGATTATTGAAAACGTATATGGATGAAGTTTTTGCCTATGGTTTATTTTTTAAGGGTGCTGATCAGTATGGAAAAGGCGGGTTATTAACTGAAAAGAAATATATGTTTTCAACTACCTGGAATGCTCCTGAAAAAGCATTTAACGATCCAACCCAATTTTTTGAAGGGAACAGCCTCGAAGATGTATTAAGTCATTTACATCGTGTTCATAAATTCCTTGGTATGAAACCTTTAAAGAGTTTTAGTTGTTATGATGTTGTCAAAAATCCGAATGTTGAAAAGTTTGTAACCGAACTTGATATCCATCTGAATGAAGTATTAAGTGTTTAATCTATTAAGGAACCCATAGGGAGGTAAAAATATGTTACGAGGCCAAAAAGTTGTCATTATCGGTGGAAGCTCTGGGATTGGACTGGAAACAGCTAAGCAGGTAATAGCCCAAGGGGCAGAAGTAATCATTGCTAGCCGATCCGAAGATAAATTACGGAACGCTAAAGAGCTACTTGGTGCTAGCGCTACGTCTTTTACACTGGATACAACACAAGAACAGCAAGTCCAGTCTTTCTTTGAAAAAGTAGGCCAATTTGATCATCTTGTGGTGAGCGCGGCAGAAACCTTCGGAGGGCCATTCCTCCAAACAGATACAGCCCAAGCACGACAACTGTTTGAAAATAAATTTTGGGGACAATATTATGCTGTGAAATATGGTGCTCCAAAAATTTCACTAAATGGTTCAATTACTTTATTCTCTGGGGTTGTAGCCTACAAGGCTATGAATGGTTCATCCATTCTAGGTGCAGTCAATTCAGCCGTTTCGAATCTAGGCCAGACTTTGGCTTTAGAGCTTGCTCCGATCCGAGTAAACATCGTTTCGCCAGGAATAATTGATACACCTTCACGAAGCAAAATGCCAGAAGAAACCCGTAATAATTTTTATGCTTCGGTTGCAAACAAACTTCCTGTGAAACGAATAGGAAGAGCTGAAGATGTGGCACAAAGTGTACTATATTTGATACAAAATAGTTTCGTGACTGGAACGGTTTTGCATGTAGAAGGCGGTCATATTTTGGCCTAAGTCAACGGTAAATTGTAAATTAAGCTGTGAGTGTAAGCCTTTTTGAAAGATATAAAAAAAAAAGATAAAACAGCCTTTATCCATTGAGAAATTACTGCAAAATACGGACAACTTCTCTCTAAGAAATAAACAACAACTCAGTAAATATAAATCTATATACATCAAAGTTATTTTTGTTTTTCTGCTTCACTTTGTACAAAAAAAAGACACCCATTTGTTATCAAAGGTCCAGTTTCGTCTGTTTATACCATAAGAAATATTGGCAAAAATCCCACTGGTATGAGAAGAGGACATTCTTTGATATATTGGGTGTCTATCAATCTACAACGTGCTAGAAGAAAGCATAGTAATTGTATCAATATAGCTGATTTAAGGCTTATTTTGATACCTTTCTTTCGAAGCATAGGCATTGTATGGTAGAACATTTCTATGCTACACATTTATTAATGCTTTGTTTAATTGGTAAGGGGTATAACTAAATTACTTATAAAGCACAATCGAACCAACAGATTTGTCTTTCGCCTGACCATTTACACGAACCTTGAGTCCAAAGTTCTCAAGATTACGTCCGGCATCCGGCATAAAGGTATTGAGGTAGGATTTTGAATCATCAAATAGTGAAACAGCTGGCAGACTTGAAGAAGTTAAAGTTTGAAGGCCAGGATAATTGATATTTAATCCTGAAGTTGGATTCAAACCAAACGCAGCATCTGCGACATGGAAACGTGTGCTTGCTTCAGCAGTCGTGCCGTTCGCAAGATTCCATAGAAGATCACCGCCCAAGTGAGCATCAACAACGCCAAGGAAACCATCCCCAGGGTGTATACCTGTCCAGTTATCCGTAAAGCTGTCATCAACATACCAAACTACTAATCCACCATCATAGCTCATTAGGGATTCACCACGTTTAATATGGGCTAGTCCTTGGTCAACCCCTTTTTGATTACGCCATTCAAGCAGGTAATAGTGATCAGTTAACTTATTACCATCCATCTTAGTAAAGCCATTTAACGTAAAGGCAGAAGTCGTATTTTCAGCGCCATCATCCACTAATGTTTGACCGTCGGAAACGACCTTGATGTTATCAGCAAAGAAGCCGATGTAAGAGCTGCCCCAGTCAGTGGCATAGCGTAGACGCAGCTTGATTTTTTGGCCTTTGTACTCAGAAAGATCGAAAGACTGTGGCTGCCATCCTTTAGAGTTACCTGTGAATCCTGGCATAGAGTTAATAATAGTAGGATAGCCCTCATCAACAACATCCGAGCGAGTATGGGAATTTCCTAGAGATTTCCATGTGGCGCCATTATCAGTTGAAACCTGAACAAAAGCAAAATCCCATTGCTCTTCTATATCATACCAAGCGTCAAATGTTAATGTTGCTGCAGTTTTACCAGTTAAATCGACATCAGTTACCATATTGGTATCCATTTCATCCTGTTGTCCGCCCCAATATTCAAAACTACCAGTTGGTGTGTTTACTGGTGTTTTCTTTTGTGGCAGGTTGATGCGGATCGCCTGATTGTTTTGGCCAAGTGGTGAATTTGCTTGGTCAACGAGGAACTGAGTGCCTTTAGTTGATACATCATCCCATTCAACAACAGTAGGAGCTGTCCATTTTCCACCAAGAGTAGATTGGAAGTATTGTTTGGCAAATGGAGAAAATCCAGTTGGTTCGGCCCCAGGAATTTTACCTGCCCAAGAACCGCTAGCCATAATAGACCAGTAACCAATTGCTTCTCCTGTTCCAGAATACTGTGTATCGTATTCATCAGGAAGTCCTAAGTCATGGCCGTATTCATGCGCGAATACACCAGTAGCACCATCTTCAGGCATTACTGTATAATCATAGAATCCCGGTAATCCTTCTCCCAGACCATCTGGATCATAGAATACAGCTGAACGATGTGACCAAATGGCATTATCACCGAGTGAACCGCCACCGGCTTCTTGGCCCATTCCAGAGTGGATGATTTGAAGGTGGTCAACAAGGCCATCCGGCTCCCAGAAGTTGCCGTCACCATCTAAATCATGTGGATCCTCTAAGTCGTAATCTTGAAGTGGAACACCAGCCTCTTTAGCTGCAATAAGAGTATCTTTTATCAATTGTTTCGCTCCGCCAAGCGTCACATTATCATGACCACCAGTGGATTTGTCTGCACCATAGAAGGATGCAGTCCCTGGAACCTTTAACCAGCCATAGGCTTTACCTTCAATCGTATACGTACCGCCTGATTGCTCTTCATAAAATTGCTTTTGGGAAACTTGGTCTTCGCCATTCGGTCCTTTAAATTCACCTTTGTTCCCGAAAATCATTTTTTCATAGTGCTCAGGTGTATAATCCTTATAATAGTTATCCGTTTCACCTGGCTTAATGTTATTATGAGGGAAATCGGAGTACTCGACCATTAAGGTTAATAGTTTACCTTTTTTCTGAACGCCAGGGGATGGCCCTTCCTTTACAGAATCTGGATTCCCTTTTAATTGTCCATACTTATTACCTTTCCCTTTTAGAAGGCCATTATTGAAATCCTTAAATTTATTCTGTTTTTCAGTTTCGGCCTTTTTCACTTTTACGGCAATAGGATCGGTTTCTGTAGATTTGGATTGTTTCCCCTTTAGGACAAGGTAATTATGTAAAGCTTTTTGTTTTTCTGCCTCGGTAGCATTTTTGGCAATCACACCGCGATTCACTAAGGATTGAAGCAACTTGTCCTCATTTACAATTGCTAGGTCTAATGAACTATGAGACTGTGAAACGAAGCTTGGACTTTTCGACAGAACTTCACCCTTAGCTGTGTTCATATAGCTGCCAGGGAAGCCGCCGAATAAGGTTCCGGCAATTACAGCTGTGGTAAGACCAGTTTTTAATAGTTTTTTCAATAAAATTCCCCCTTAAAAGAATTCTGTTGCAAGTTATATAATATTTCGAAAATTGAAATATATCAACTTAAAATATTCCTATTTTTCTGACAAAAATACATGCTTTCCTATACGGAAAGTCCTATTTTATCAATTTTTTTGCGCTTTATTGGGGGGAATTATCAATTATTGTTGAATAAAATAATGTCATAAAAAGTAACTATGTTATATGAAGATGTAGATAACGATAGGAAGAGTGAAAATAAAAAGGCCAGGCAGCTTTTACTATATGCCTGGCTTTTCAATCATGATTAAGCTTTTGCTGCTTGAATTTGTAAGTTAATTTTTACTTTGTCGCCGACTAAAACTCCACCTGTTTCTAAGGCGGCATTCCAAACTAAACCGTAATCAGAGCGGTTAATAGAACCCATTGCACTGAAACCTACTTTTTCATTTCCCCAAGGGTCTTTTCCTTGACCTTCAAAAGTAACAGCAAAATTTTCTTGCTTTGTTATGCCGCGAAGGGTAAGGTCACCCGTTACGTTATATTCACCATCATCCGTTTTTTCAATTTTGGATGCTTTAAACGTCAAATTTGGATGATTCTCTGAATCAAAGAAATCACCAGAAACTAGGTGAGCATCACGGTCCTTATTGCGTGTATCTACGCTTGCAGTTTCAACTGTGAAATCAATGTTAGCAGTAGTTAAATCAGTAGGATCTGCCTCAATGGTTGCATTAAAGCTATTGAAAGTTCCTTTTACGTTAGCGATCATCATATGGCGAACGGAAAAATCTACACTGCTGTGTACTGTATCAAGTGCCCATTTTGTATTTGTCATTTAAAATCTCTCCCTTTTGTTTTGAAATCATTTATCTCAAATTCAAAATAACTTACTTCGAGATAAATTATAGTAGATTGACCGAACTGTTGTCAATGGTTACTTATAAATTTTTTTCGA
>NZ_JBALNY010000018.1:40667-49714 GCF_036962145.1 Bacillus sp. JJ1764
GGGTATTAAAGTTTGAGGGGAAAATAAAAAAACGCCAATTAGGCGTTTGATGATGTAAGTAGGCAAAAGAAACTTGTATGAAAAGAAGGAACATGTTAAAATGAATATTGGTATATAGGTGAATTCATAAATTTATTTAGTATATCCCTAATTTAAATTTACCACAAGAGTATGCCGGTTGTCAACATCAACAACCAAATTTTTTTCTGGGGAGTGTTTTTATGAGTGACGTACAGAATAAGGATTGGCAATTGGAACAGGAACGGGTGGACTTGGTTGTAAAAGCGATTGATAACAAATCAAAAAAGCTAGATAAAAATGCTGGTACAGTCGGCTCGGATGTTCTTGAATTGCGTAAAACATTTTGGCAGGATGTTACCGTTAATCTGGATGAACCTGATGATGTGATCGAAACGGCAGCAAGCATTAAGCAGCAGGCAGAATTACTTTCAGAACGGGAGAGAACGCATCATCAATTGGACCGGCAACTGAGGACGTTAGCAAGATTAAAATACTCCCCTTATTTTGGTAGGATTGATTTTTTTGAAGAAGGGGAAGCTGCGCCAGAACAAGTTTATTTGGGAATTTCCTCATTAATGGATGAACAAGAAGAAAACTTCCTGATATATGACTGGCGGGCGCCCATTTCTAGTCTGTATTATGATTATCCTCCAGGTCCCGCTAAATACCAAATTCCTGATGGTACGATTAATGGAGAAATGACACTAAAACGGCAATTTATTATTAGGTCCTCAGAAATAAAAGGCATGTTTGATACAGGTGTCACCATTGGGGATGAAATGCTTCAGGAGGTCCTGGGAAATAATGCCAGCACCCAGATGAAGAGTATTGTAGCAACCATTCAACGTGAACAAAATATGATCATTAGGAATGAACGAAGTAATTTACTGATTGTTCAAGGTGTCGCGGGCAGCGGAAAGACTTCTGCTGCGATGCAACGGGTTGCCTATCTATTATATCGTTACAGAGGAACTTTAAAGTCGGAAAATATCCTGTTATTTTCTCCAAACCCTTTGTTTAACAGTTATGTGGCTACGGTTCTTCCTGAGTTGGGTGAGGAAAATATGCAGCAAACGACTTTTCAGGAATATTTACATCAACGTTTAGGGAGAGAATTTAACGTGGAGGATCCCTTTGCGCAAATGGAATATTTGTTAAAGGAACAAAATGAAGAGGCCAAGATGGTCAGGATTACAGGAATTCGATTCAAAGCCGGAGTCGCTTACAGGGAAATGATTGATCAATATGCAGAAGAACTGGCAACTAAAGGAATGCGATTTAAGAATCTGAACTTTAGAGGGGAAACATTAATTTCTGAAAGAGAAATTAGGAATTATTTTTACGATTTAGATCACTATCTTACTATTCCAAATAGGATTCAGCTTGTTCAGGAATGGCTGAGACGGGAATTGAAAAAATGGGTGAAACGGCAAATGTCCAGAGACTGGGTAGAAGAGGAGATACAGTTTTTAGAGAAAGAAGATTATTTAGAAGCATTTAAGAAACTTCAAGCAAACAAACGATACTCGGAACATTCATTCGATGATTTTGAACAGGAACAAAAGTTTTTGGCCGAAATGGTGGTAAAAGATCGATTTAAACCGTTGTTTGTTGCTGTAAAAGGATTAAAATTTATCGATATGTCGGAAATGTATATTCATTTTTTTGAACAGAATCATAAAGATTATAGGTTGCCGACTAATTGGGAAAAAATTCGTACGCAAACAGTGGAACAGTTTAAGTCACTAACAATCCCTTATGAGGATGCTACACCCTATGTTTATCTTCAGCATCTCATTGAGGGACGGAAAACCAATACGGGAGTTCGTCATATTTTCATTGATGAGGCACAGGACTATACGCCAATTCAATTTGCCTTTATTCAAAAGTTATTCCCTTACAGTAAAATAACGCTATTGGGAGATTTTAATCAAGCAATCTATTCTGGTGCTACGGGATCCCAAACAGTACTTACGGATCTTGCTTTCGAAGAAAAAGAAGCAGAGACCGTTATTTTGACAAAAACCTACCGTTCTACGAAGGAGATTGTAGAATTCTCAAAAGGGATCATTGAAGGCGGAGAGCAGATTGAGCCATTTAATAGGTTAGGGAGAAAACCATTAGTCACTTATAGTAATCCTGACTTGATAAACAACCACACACTTCATAAAATTCATGATTTGCAACAAGATGGATATAAGACCATTGCCATTATTTGCAGGACTGCGGAAGAAAGTAAGCAGGCGTTTGAAACCCTAAAAGGGAAGGTCTCCATTCATTTGATTGAAAAGGGAACTCTTTCCTACGAGCAAGGGGTATTAGTCATCCCATCCTATTTAGCGAAGGGTATTGAATTTGATGCAGTCATTGTATACGATATTTCGCAATATCGAAGTGAAGGGGAACGGAAGCTATTTTATACAGTTTGTACGAGGGCTATGCATGAATTGCATTTGTTTGCGACAAACGGAATAAGTCCTTTAATGGAGCGGGTTTCAAGGAATACCTATGAAATAGATAACTAAACTTAATAAAAGGCTGTTAGATTCACCTTGTGATCAAACAGCCTTTTTTCCTATATTTACTTCTTCCATTGCTTTTCTACCTGCTCATAAGCCAATCTCATTATTTCTTCATTTGAAGTCTCGCGATCAGTAATGACATTGGTTAAATACTTTCTACCTTCAAAATGAATGGTTACTTCTACTTGTACCATAATAAATCACCTATCTTTCAATTGTAATGGTTAAAACAGTGTTATCTGAAATTCTTGGGAGAGGGATACTCAAGTTAGTGCTTCTAAAAGGATACCTTTGGGTGCAAGAATTGTTTGGGAGTTATTAGGGTTTTTACATTATATCACAGTGATAATTTCATATGGAAGAGGGATTTTTTGTAAGAAAATGTTGAAAAACTGGCCTCCAATTTTGGAAGCCAATTAGTTTTCGACTAACATAAATTGTTCTGCAAATTGCTGAACAAGGGACTTGTCCAATTTATTTTTTTTAAACAATGATTCTGCAAGGGTCACATTGGCTTGTAAAAGTCTATTTCTTTTTAAATCACGAATGGTTATATCGCCATTTAATAATTGAATGGCCTTTTCTTTGGTGTCGGCATTCACAGATGATTCATATAGAAGGTAGGCAATACAGGTTATTTTGTCCAACAAAATCACTCTCCTGGCTTTATGAATCGAACTTTGTTTTATACACTATATAACATTCGACCAATATTTGTTATATTCCTTCTGTTTTTTTAACAATTTACGAAAAATTCAAACTTTTTACAATGCTATTATGGAAAAACTGTTGAATATTGCTTATTTATGATGGTTTTTATATAATATGATAGGGATATGAGACAGCGTTAAACAATAGGGGAGCCTTTCGTCCCATAGGGATGGGAGGCTTTTTATGTCATGAGCAGCATCAGCTTAGGAAGGGAACTCCCTTAGCGATGTGAAACCTTTACATAAGATTTAGGAGGAACAGAAATGAAACAAACCGTAATCAAAGATTTGTACAGAAATACGGAAAGTTATATTGATCAAAAAGTACAAATTTCTGGATGGATCCGTACTATTCGTGATTCCAAAACATTCGGATTCATTGAATTAAATGACGGAAGCTTTTTTAAGAGTGTCCAAATTGTATTTGATGATCAGTTAGACAATTATAAGGAAATTGCCAAACTTTCCATTAGTTCTTCAATTAAAGTGGAGGGGGACTTCATCCACACTCCTCAAGCTAAGCAGCCATTTGAAATTAAGGCGACTAGTATCTCCATTGAAGGAACTTCATCAGCGGAATATCCGTTGCAGAAAAAACGACATACCTTTGAATACTTACGCACAATTGCTCACTTAAGACCAAGAACCAATACCTTTGCTGCTGTATTCAGGGTTCGTTCTCTTGCTTCCTATGCCATTCATAAATTCTTCCAAGATAAAGGCTTTGTATATGTTCACTCGCCAATTATCACTGGAAGCGACACGGAAGGTGCAGGGGAAATGTTCAGAGTCACCACTCTGGATTTAGACAACCCTCCGAAAAATGAGGAAGGAAAAATGGATGCCACGAAAGATTTCTTTGGCAATGAAACAAACCTAACTGTAAGCGGCCAACTTTCTGCAGAGGCATTCGCTTTGGCGTTCCGAAATGTTTACACCTTTGGACCAACTTTTAGAGCGGAAAATTCCAATACGGCTAGACATGCAGCGGAGTTCTGGATGATTGAACCGGAAGTGGCATTTGCAGAACTGCCAGACATCATGGACTTAGCAGAAGAAATGGTTAAGTACGTAATTGGCTATGTGTTAGAACAGGCTCCAGAAGAAATGGACTTCTTCAATAGCTTTGTTGAAAAGGGTTTATTAGACCGGTTAAATAATGCCCATACCTCAGACTTTGGACGAGTTACGTATTCAGAAGCCATTGAATTATTGAAAAAGTCAGGTGAGAGTTTTGCTTACCCGATAGAATGGGGATTAGATTTACAGACAGAACATGAACGTTACTTATGTGAAAAAGTGTTCCAAAAACCGGTCTTTGTTACAGATTACCCTAAAGAAATTAAAGCATTCTATATGCGATTAAATGAAGATAATAGAACAGTTGCTGCCACAGACTTACTGGTCCCTGGAATCGGCGAATTAATCGGCGGAAGTCAACGTGAGGAAAGGGAAGAGGTTCTAGCCGGCAAAATTAAAGAGCTTGGCATGACTGAAGAAGATTACTGGTGGTACCTTGAATTAAGAAAATACGGCGGTACTAAACATTCAGGATACGGCTTAGGCTTTGAACGCCTAATTATGTATTTAACAGGAATGACTAATATCCGTGACGTTATTCCATTCCCAAGAACACCAGGTAATGCAGAATTTTAATAAACCAAAGTTAAGACCAACCCGCTCTAGGTTGGTCTTTTTTGGCATTAAAAAATGGCTCCGGATCTCGGAGCCACTTGTCATTATTGTTGTTTTACATATCCTCATCTGGTTCAACAGCTAAATCACACTGCTCTAACGGGATTAACTTGGATTTCTTGGTAAATTTATAGCCTAACCAAACAACCAAAAATAGAGGTAATCCAATATATGATACCATTACACCATTCCAATCGATATGATCACCCGTAAAAGCAGAATAGTTCTGACCAAGGACAACGAAGGCGCATACTGCGAATGCGAAGAGCGGACCAAATGGGAATAACTTTGCTCTAAATGGTAACTCATTTAAATCTCTTCCTTGGGCCACATATGCCCTTCTAAAACGATAATGGCAAATCGCGATTCCAAGCCAAGCGATAAACCCTGACATCCCGGAAGCATTTAATAACCAGACATAAACTGTACCATCACCGAAAAATGAGGCAAGAAACGCTAATGTTCCTACTAAAGTTGTGGCAATTAATGCATTGATAGGAACACCATTTTTATTTAATTTTGCTAAAAATTTTGGAGCTTTTCCTTCGCGAGCCAAATCCCATAGCATTCTTGTAGATGCGTACATCCCTGAATTACCCGCGGATAATACGGCAGTTAAGATAACGGCATTCATAACAGATGCTGCAAATGCGATTCCTGCTTTTTGAAATACAAGGGTAAACGGGCTTACCGATACATCACCATTGGCCAAATTTTCGTTAGTATATGGAATAAGAAGACCGATGACCAAAATAGCTAATACATAGAATAATAAAATGCGCCAAAATACTGATTTAACGGCACGAGGAATAGCCTTTTTGGGATCATCCGTTTCACCAGCAGCAACCCCAAGAAGTTCAGTGCCTTGGAAGGAGAAACCTGCCGCCATAAATATACCAAGCATGGTCATAAAACCGCCGTGGAAGGGTGCATCACCAATCGTTAGATTCTTGAATCCTACTGCATGGTCACCCAGGATTCCAAAAATCATTAAAGTACCGGCAATGATAAAAATGATGACTGTAACGACCTTAATTAATGAAAACCAATATTCTGCTTCCCCAAAGCCTTTTACAGATAGATAATTTAACAAGAACATAATCACTAAAAAGATACTGCTCCACAATAAAGAAGGTGTATGTGGAAACCAGAATTTCATTATCATGGTTACAGCTGAAAGCTCAGCGGCAATTGTGATAGCCCAGTTATACCAGTAGTTCCACCCAAGTGCAAAACCTAATGATGGATCAACAAATTTTGTTGCATACGTGCTAAAGCTCCCAGCAACTGGCATATATGCGCCCATTTCTGCCAAGCTCTGCATTAAAAAGTAAACCATGACACCTATTACGAGATATGAAAGAATTGCGCCACCAGGACCAGCACTATGAATGGCACCGCCACTGGCAAGAAATAGACCAGTACCAATGGTCCCACCTAATGAAATCATGGTAAGGTGACGTGATTTTAAGCTTCTTCTTAATTGCTCTGATTCATTGTTAGAAACCTGGACTTCTGAATAATCCCTGTTTTGTGCAGCAGATTGCATAAAAATAACTCCTTTAAAAATAGGCTATTCAGAAATAAATTCTGAATGCAATAGAGAACTGCGTCTCATGTTCAACCCAATTGGGTTTGCCATTTGGCGAGTTTCTTTAGAAGGAGTTTGGAATAGAAAAATGCCAACGAAGCAGATTCGATGGCATTATAAGTACCCCGCATCATACCTTCCGAAAGATAGCTCAACACACTTAGCTGGTAAAACTAAAGTGTGACAGTTCTGTTCCTGTTTGGAGACAGCCCCAGCATGCTATAACAGAGATTAAAGCACACTTCGGCAGCTTTTCCTTTCAAACGGAGTCTCTAACGTCTCTTGCATTTCTTCCGTTTTACTAATAAAAACCGCGACCTCTACCCCATCGGTTTGATGAGGATTTATCTATAAAGTTAATATACTACTAAAGTATAAATATTATAGTGAAAATGTCAATAGAAATAATTTCTTGGAATTGAATATTATTGGAAAAATAAATAAATTTACAGACGATATAAAAATCGTTATTATTTGAGAAAGAAATGATTAGTGGTGGGGGAAATTATATCATGAAATGGTTAGGATTAATTGTCGGCTCTCTTATTGTTGGGGTAGGGTTCAACCTCTTTTTAATTCCACACCATATCTTGAGTGGTGGGTTAAGCGGGATCTCCATGATTTTAGGGATGATAACACCTGTAAACACAGGTCTGATTAATTTTCTATTAAATCTTCCCTTATTAATCCTGGGATATAAGATGCTCGGAAAAAAATTTATGGTTAATTCAGTACTATCAGTTATTATTATTTCACTAGCACTTTATCTGATCCCGGTAGTTCCTATTGCAAAAGATACCATATTATCTTCCATTTTTGGAGGAGCAGTAACCGGGCTAGGTGTAGGTTTAGTGTTCCGGTGTTCGGGTTCAACTGGTGGTTTCGATATTATCGGAATGATAGTTGCAAGAAAAATGGATTTTCCAATTGGTGTTTTACTTTCAGGAATGAATGCAGTGGTCATCATGATAAGTGGATTTTTATTTAATTGGGATTCAGCCCTGAATACACTCGTGTCCATTTATGTAACCGGAAAAGTGGTTGATGCCATCTATACGGATCATGCCAAGTTAACGATCATGATTATTACTGAAAAAGGGCAAGAGCTACGAGAGCATTTGTTGACCAATCTATATCGTGGCTTGACCATCATGGATGGTACAGGCGGGTATACCAATTCGAAGCGGGACATTTTGATAACGGTCATTTCCAGATACGAACTGAACGAAGTAAAACAATTAATCACGGAAATTGATACAACAGCTTTTGTTAATATCACTGAAACCATTGAGGTTATGGGACTATTTCATCGCCCCAACCTAAAATAATGACGAGCTTGCACAATTTGTGCAGGCTTTTTATGTTATATGTTTTTGCGGCTTTTCACCCATTTCATAAGTGCCTCGATCACTTCTTCCAATTGTTTACCAGCCTCTGTTAATTCGTACTCCACTTTTTTTGGAGATTGATTAATCATTTTCTTCACGATTAATCCTTCCTTTTCCAAATCACGTAACCGTTCGGTTAACAGCCTGTCGGAAATTCCGTGTATCTCGGAAATAATTTCATTATATCTTTTCGGCCCTCTTAGCAAAGTATAAATAATAATACCTGTCCATCGCTTGCCGATAAACTCAATAGAATTAAGGAAATTTGTGCAGAAATGCGGAATTTCTTTCTTATTATCGTTATTTTGACAATTGTAAATTTCATTCATTTTAAAATACCTCATTTAGACTTTTCTATTAGTATCATAACACAAACTTTTCACTTGACGATACATACTTACTTTTAGTAAGCTAAATTCATACTTACTTTTAGTAAGCTAGAAGAATGGAGGAACAGTTATGAAAACAACTTTAACAAAAAGTTTATCAGAGGTAATGAAAGAACGTCATTCAATAAGAAAATATGATCCTAATTTTAAAATTCCACAAGAGGAAATAAAGGATATTTTAAAAGAAGCGACTACAGCACCATCATCCAGCAATCTTCAACCATGGCGATTTATTGTAATTGAGGATCAAGAAACAAAAAAAGAGTTAAGAGCCATTTCAAATAACCAGGAACAAGTAGAAACGGCATCAGCCGTTATAGCTGTACTCGGAGATAAAGAGATGTTCAAGAGTATTGAGCAAGTTTATCGCAGTGCACATGAAGCAGGGTTTATGGATGAAGCCAATATGAATCGTTTAATTCAAAGCGCCAATAGTACGTATCCATATGCACCAGAAGAGATTCGTAAACATATTGCAACATTCGATGCTGGCCTTATTTCCATGCAAATTATGCTGATTGCAAAGGATAGAGGCTATGATACAGTGCCAATGGGTGGATTTGACAAAGGTAAATTTGCAGAAAAATTTAATGTGTCTGATCGATATTTTCCAATTGTGTTAATTCCAATCGGCAAGGCAGCTGCATCTCCATTTAATACCACCAGATTACCATTGGATGATGTTTTAATCGAGTATATTTAAACATAAGGCACTGTTAAACTTGTCTGTT
>NZ_JBALNY010000018.1:49793-62106 GCF_036962145.1 Bacillus sp. JJ1764
CCTTCCGCTCCTATCAACAGAGTGTAAAAAATCAACACTGTTCTTTAACACAGCCAAACATAAAAATAACCCCGGTTCATCCCGGGGTTATCTTACATTTTAATTATTTATATATTTTTCAAACACAAAACCGAAATCTTTAACACAATATTGTTTTTTACTGTTTTCGAGCCACTGAAACGCTGCTTGGTTTACTAATTGAAATTGCTCTACAAGGTTATTGTTTTGGCTGGAAACCCGGCCCAAGGTTGTTGAAGCAATATCGAGACTTTGTTTGGCAAATTGAAGTGAAATATCATTTTCATGGGTAATCTCGGAAATTTTGATCAGCGCTTTATATAAATCCTTCACTTCTTCGATATGTTTTTTATGAACATCAATGGAGAAAGATTGTGAGCCAATTTTAAATTTGATTTCAACGTCTAGGTCAACCGTACCCGCTGTTTCAAGATGGACATCCGCTATTTTGTTTTTCGCATAGCTATAACGGTAGAGCATTCTTTTTTTACTGGTAGCACTTGTTCCATCAAGATGAATCAACGCATTATTAGTAAAACAATATTCATCTGATTTGGATTTAATCAAAAAATAAATTTTTTCGTGATCCTCATGCATGACATAATCGTCTGCATCCACCTTATCATAGTCAGTAGGCTTAATCACTGTCCCAACATCGCTTAATCCTAATAAATCTGCTGCTACTTTACCAAACATTATTTTAGAACCTCACTTTGTATTAAACTTTCCATCAATATGTGTACGATCGAACGAGGTTTTGGTTTCAAAAATCTCCTATTTCGAACGACAAGTTACTTTATGCTTTGAAAAAAAGGGTTATGACTGTTAAGTGCTAATTTTGTTACCAGTCGGCTGTTCCTTTTTATGGGAAACATAACTATGAAGGATCATTCCAGCCATAACGATCAAAATTCCAAACCAAGAGACAAGTGACGGAGGAGCAGAGTGCAGCAAGAGTAGTTCCCCAATTAAGGCAAATAACACCTCCATAGATTGAGTAGCTTCTACGGCAGCCAATTGCTGCATGTTTCCTCTAACCAGGTCAGTTGCCTGGAAAAAGAGCACAGTTGCAATGACACCAGAGGATATAGCGACAATCCCTGATTGAAGAGTCTGTCCAAGCTCCGGAAGTCCGACTGTAAAATAACCGTAAACTGAAAGAATAACCCAAAAGGGCATGCTGGCAAGGGTCATTCCCAATACACGCTGAAATACATCTAATCTTCCTTTACAAAGGTCCATCATTTTACGATTCCCTAATGGATAGGAGAATGATGCGATGACAACAGGTAAAACCCCCAATAATAATGTTCCTAAAGATAACTGATCTGCCTGTTGCAGCTGCATGAGAATAATACCAAGCAGTATAATAAGTGACATCGCCATCCCCTTGAAAGGAATTTTCCCTTTTCTAAGAATGGTTTCATTTTCGGTGTTGATAACTTCATAAAAAAGAGGTGCTAATAAGGAACCAGAAATGATTGTCATTTGCCATGTAGCTGCAATCAACCAACCCGGTGCATAGGAAGCGGAGAAACATAGTGGAGCATAAAATAAACCGAAGCCAACCGTACTCCACATAACCCACAATAAGGGATGCTTTTTCATCTCAATAAATAATGGTTTAAGATTTTTCCTTCCCGAAACAATCAGGAATAGAAAGGGGACCATAAAAAAATATCTTAAAGTTGCACTCCAAATCCAACTGCCGCCGGCAAGGTCCATCGCTCTGTTAAGGACAAAGGTGAAGGCAAAAAAGAACGCGGCTAAAATCCCTAATAAGATGGGCCTCATGGTCATTCTCCTTTCATTTCGATACCCTAAATTATAGCAGAATTCTGAATTATGTGAATAAAAAAAATCCTAATCGAACGAATCGATAAGGATTTAGTCTGCTATCCATTAAGAAAAGGTTTTAATTTATCAATTGATTCCTGTAATAAGGCTGCATTTTTCTTATACATGGCTTTCGATTTTTCACAATTGGTGGAAAGGCAGTAAAGCTCTAAATCAGCTTGAACTTTTTTTAATGAAGCCATCAACAATGGTCTTTGCTGCGGTTGAGGGACTTTTATTTTATCATCGTAAAGATCAACGGTTAATTCGCCATAGGAATTAAGTTCCCCAATGAAAACATTGTCTAAAGTAACCCCCATTTTTTCTAGTTCTGCATATATCCATCCTCTGCTTTTCCCGGTCCATCTTAATGCCTCATCCACAATACTTCCGTCCATAATAATAGTTTGTGGAGATTCTTCATTGGGAAGCTTCAATCCAATATCTTTGGGTGTTAATGGCTGATAATCCTTTTTAAGCATTGCACTTAAATTTCCCCTTGGTTCTAAGACAGCATATTCAACATCGGCAATTCGAAAAATACTTTTTTGCCTCAAGAGGGCTGAAATTTCATCAATCGTATACTTTTCTTTTTTGAGGTTATCTTCAAGAATTTTTCCATCCTTAATGACAACCGTACCTCTGCCTTCCGCAAAATCTCGGAATTTTTTAGAATGGATGGATATGTAATTTACTAAAAATGTGACTAGCCCAAATATGAAAATGGCTATTGCTCCGTGATAGGCGTTGCTTTCTAGACCAGTAACCACTTCTCCGGCAATACTTCCAATTGTGATCCCTGCTACATATTCAAAAAAAGATAACTCGGAGATTTGCTTTTTACCGAGAATTTTTGTTGTTACAAACAAGAGAAGTAAGAAAATAAGGGATCGAGATATGATAAAAACCCATCCTGGCATCTATGTTCACCTCAACATTTACGATCCTTGGTATTGCGGTTCTTGACGTTCCAATTCATATACCCGGTATTGCAGGTCTTTTTTTATGTTCCCAACCGTTAACATCGTTTCATGAAAAACAGTTTTCGCCTCATCTTCTAAAGAATTTAAGGCAAGCATCGATAATTGCGCTTCAATACTTTTTATAGTGGCAAGCGTTTGTTTTACATTAGAAGCTACAGTCATGGGCTCCTCCCTATAAGGTCAATGTACAGCAAAAAGGGGTTGGCGAAAAATGCCAACCTATCCTTACTTATTGGTTATATTGTGGTTCTTCACTCGTGATTTCTTGAAGTCGAGGTTCAATTCCATCAATAATCGTTTGGGTTTGTTGGGCTGCATTTTGATATAACTGTTTTGCATTTTTATTTTCTGTTTGTAAGGCAAAAGTTTCAAAAGCAGCTTGTGCACTTTTAAGTCCTGCTAAAGTTTGTTTAACCTGAGTTCCTACAGTCATTTAAAAACCTTCTTTCGTATAATTAGTGGTACAAAAATAGTATGCGAAGCAATTTCTTCGTTATGTATCATAACTATTAATTAATAATGGAATGTTTCGCCATTTGACATGCATATAAATGAAGAAGAGATTAATCATGTGAGGTGGATTGTTTTGAGTAAAATCGGAAAAGACGATTTCGTTTCAGGATTTGTTCCACACCATAACCATGGTTCAGTTGATTATACCGGATTGAGTGGCGGACATGTTCACCAGTGTTTAGATGTTACTTCACCCCCAATACCTACTCAAGACGGGGGACATATTCATTACACAGAGGGATATGTTTTGTTTGAAGATGGTCATACGCATCATTACCGTGCCTATTCTGGGCCGGCAATCCCGGTGGGAAATGGGATGCATGTACATTATTATGATTTTCAAACCTCTGAGAATGATGGACACAGCCATCATGTTAAAGGCGTGGATCAACCAGCTCCTGGATCAAAATAATTCATTAAAAAAGGGTCTTTTCCAATTGTGGAAGAGGCCTTTTTCTATTATAAAAGGATTGCAGAGATTTTTGTTGACATAATAAAAATAGTACAATTATAATTCAGTTTGTATAAAAACATTTCGTATGCGAAATGTTTGTCTAGTAAATATTTGGACACTAAAAAAAGGAGGAGAAAATGATTCAACTAAATAATGAAATTTTGGACTCATTTGCGGAGATTAATCGGGCGATTTATAAGCTTATCAAAAAAGATGCCGACCGTGCAGGAATCACAGTAGTTCAGTTAAAAGCGTTATATTTTATTTCCTTACATCAGGAAGTGGGGCTAGGGGAGTTAGCTGATAAACTGAAGCTGACAAACAGTACGGTGAGCGGGGTCATTGATCGCTTAGTTCAGCAGGAGTTGGTTGAAAGGTTGGTTCCTCCGGAAAATCGCCGTTCGGTATCCATTAAGTTAACAGATAAGGGAGAAGCTATATTAAAAGAACTTTTTTCAAATCATTCCATTTTAGTCAACAGAATAAAACAGGTTATGGACCTGCCCAAGGAAGAAATCAATCACTTATTGCGTTTGCACAAATTAATTTTATCCGTGTTAATCACTGAGGAGGAAAAGTGAAATGAAGATAGGGAAATTAATCATTATTAATATCATCATTTTAGTGATTTTAGTAGGGGGCGGTTTTGCTGCGTATTCCTATTACAACACCAAAACAAATTATATTTCTACTGACAATGCTCAAATTGCCGGGCAACAAGTAACCATTGCAGCCCCTGCCAGCGGAAAATTAATGAAATGGGAAGGAAAAGTCGGAGATTCGTTTGGAAAAGATCAACAAATTGGAAGTATCTTTTCAACAAGCACAGGAGTAAATGGAGTGGAAGTACCGATTAATCTTCCAACTGACGGAACTATTGTACAAAGTAATGCTGTCAAAGATTCTTTTGTAGCAGCAGGAACCCCATTGGCTCAAGTATATGATTTGAAAAGTCTATGGGTAACAGCAAATATTGAAGAAACAAGTATCGATGATATTGCAGTGAATCAGGATGTAGATATTTATGTAGATGCCTTTCCAAACACTACTTTAAAAGGGAAAGTAGAAACAATAGGTTTAGCCACATCCGGAACTTTTTCATTACTGCCTTCTTCTAACAGCACAGGAAACTATACAAAAGTTACTCAAGTAATTCCTGTAAAAATCTCAATTGATGATGACAAAGGACTTCAAATTGTTCCAGGTATGAATGTAACCGTGAGAATTCATAAGTAGGTGATAAAATGTCAACGTATATCACGGTTTATGTCGTATTAAGCGTATTGCTGATATTGCTGATCAACCTTCAATTAATGAAAAGAGGGAAGAAAAGATCCAAAAAGCAAAAAAGCTCTTTTGAAGCCACCCAAGCTGAGCATTTAAAGATGAAACTGGACGAAGCACATAATGAATTTCCCAAAAGACCTGAGGTAAAAAGAAATGTGGAGGAAGATGTTACCCCGAAACGGACGGAAAAGCCGATTGAAACGTCGAGGGTAGAAGATGCTAAAGAGAGTACTGGAAAAGGGAAAGTGTTGGCTGCATTAATGCTTGGGGCGTTTGTTGCGATATTAAATCAAACCTTGCTGAATGTAGCAATCCCACATATCATGACAGATTTAAACGTATCAGCATCAACCGTTCAATGGCTTTCCACTGGTTACATGCTGGTAAATGGAATTTTCATCCCAGTTACGGCCTTTTTAATTGATAAATTTGGCACGAGGAAGTTGTTTCTTACATCCATTTTCCTGTTTACATTTGGTTCTGTCATCTGTTCATTATCAACCAATTTCAGTTTGTTAATGACGGGTCGTCTAATCCAGGCTTCGGGCGCGGGAATAATCATGCCTTTATTAATGACTGTTTTCTTTACGATTTTTCCACCTGAAAAACGCGGAACAGCAATGGGGATTATGGGAGTTGTCATGCTCTTTGCACCAGCGATTGGCCCCACGTTGTCAGGATGGCTGATTGAGCACTATTCCTGGAGATTATTATTCGATATTGTCATTCCGATTGGAATTATTGATTTAATTCTCAGTTATCTGTGGGTGAAGGATGTAACGGAAAAAACAAATCCCAAATTTGATTTTCCGGGTTTACTATTCTCTACAGTAGGCTTTGGCTTTCTTTTATACGGATTTAGTGAAGCTGGCAGTGATGGGTGGTCTAGTACAACAGTAGTTGTTTCATTATTAATTGGGATTATTTCTTTAGTCGCCTTTACGATTCGTGAGTTAACAACAGATAAGCCAATGCTGGATTTACGTGTTTTCAAATATGATATATTTTCTTTAACAACCGTCATTAGTATGATTATTAATATGGCAATGTTTGGTGCAATGATTTTATTACCAATCTATCTGCAAAATATTCGTGGATTTACAGCTCTTGATTCTGGTCTCCTGTTGCTTCCGGGTGCAATCGTTATGGGGATCATGACCCCGATTGCCGGGGCGTTGTTCGATAAGATTGGAGCAAGATGGCTAGCCGTTATTGGACTGCTTATCACAATTGTAACGACTTGGGAATTCACAAAATTAAGCATGACCACATCCTATGATCACATCATGTTTTTATATATTATGCGGATGTTTGGGATGTCATTTTTAAGTATGACAGTCATGACCGAGGGGCTGAATCAATTGCCGCCGCATTTAGGTTCTCATGGTACGGCTGCCTCCAATACGGCAAGGCAGGTTGCAGGTAGTATCGGGACCGCGTTCCTGGTAACAGTCATGACCACTAGACAAAGTGCTCATATGGGTGAATACTCCAGTTTAATCACCAGCGCTAACCCATTTATTGCCACTAAGACAGCTCAAATTGGCCAAGGGCTTGCGACTGTAGCCCACGTTCCTGCTACCGTTGGGAACCAATTAAGCTCTTACTTGATTTATGGTCAAACTATGAAACAAGCCACCATCGATGGAATCAATGATTCTTTCATGGTAGCAACAGGAATTGCAGTAGTGGCCTTTTGCTTGGCATTTTTCATTAAGCGTTCACGTCCTAAAGCACAATAAAAATGGGGGTTCAGAGCTTATGGATCTGGACCCTGATTTTTTCCAAAAGTTCACTGTTTTGTCATAAATGACCCGTGTATTCATCTTCTTACGTGTTATACTATAAGTGTAAAAGATAAACAAAGAAAACATAACATCTTAGGAGACTCAACCATACGTGTTCGTTCCGTTTGTGAACGAATATAGGTTTTCCTTTATTTATTTGGAAGGTGAAACAAGTCGAAATCAATTGAAAAAGAGTAAATCCTTAACTAGTCCTTTACATTGAATCTATAAACACTATAGAATCAAATGTTAAAGGAAGCTTATTAGCAAGATGTTTTCAAACTAATAAGTAAAAAAAGTTAAGCGTTTATAAGAAAATATATCGAATATTAACGATATATCTACTGAATCTTAATTAAACGATTTCATTGTTTGAATCCATAATTTCCAAATAATAAGTAATGTAAGAGTCTCTAAACGGTTTAAATCCCGTATCAAAAAGTTTTTTCTCTTGAGGAATTTGAATTCCATTTAACATGTGAATTAATTCCTTCAACGGAACAAACACACATCGGCTGATCCTTCAAAGTTTTCTTTTAGCTCGTAAAAAAAGACTAAAAGGAAATGAAAATTGAACTATTTGGCTGATGTCATGGTTGGGTCTCCTAAGATGTTAATAATAGTAAGGAGTTACTTCAAAAAATGGAGTAGCTCCTTTTTATTTGGATATCAGTTTAAGGGTAAAGCATATCCAATTAGAAAAAGTGAATACTGTGGCGGCAAAGGTGCAAAAGAATGGTAACCGACCAAGTCTAAAAATATTACCATCTGAATTCTGGTATAATCTCGATCCTTTTTGGGAAAATATCCATGGAAGGAGATGAGAATATGTCAAAAAGAAAAGAGTTAAAGAAAGGTCCTTCAATTGCCCCTGGCATGGATGATCAAGAAGAACTAGAAAAAAGTGCTACAGAAGAGGAAATTGAAAGTGGGGAATACACAAGTGTAACAACACTTTCATACGATGAAGTGGACCCAAGCTAATATAATTGCTGCCTATAATTAGGCAGTTTCTTTGTTTTAAAAGGCAAAATATTATAAATGGAAGCTGCCAAACGCTATAATAAAAGTAGAAGGCTTAAATGAAAGGGGAAATTGAATGTCTGGAAACAGCGAACTAAATTTGATTGAACAACAGGAAGTGCTAATGGAAAAAATTCAGCATCGAAAATTGACAAAAAGGAAGATTTTCCTTCGAGCTTTGCTAATTACATTAGGTGCATTGTTAATGGCTGTAGGACTTGAAATATTTCTAGTTCCTAATAAGGTTATTGATGGCGGAATAACCGGTATCTCCATCATGCTATCGTATATAACCGGTTGGAAATTAGGTATTTTTCTCTTTCTACTAAACCTTCCTTTTTTCTTTTTAGGCTATAAACAAATTGGCAAAACCTTTGCCATTTCCACTCTCTATGGAATCTTTGTTCTCTCCATCGCGACTACATTGCTTCATCCCGTTCCGGCCTTCACCCAGGATATTCTCCTTGCCACTATTTTTGGAGGAGTTGTTCTGGGAATAGGAGTTGGTTTAGTGATTCGGTATGGAGGTTCATTAGATGGAACCGAAGTACTTGCGATTCTCTTTAATAACAAACTACCGTTTTCTGTTGGGGAAATCATCATGTTTTTCAACCTGTTTATCTTGGGAAGCGCAGGATTTGTTTTTAGTTGGGATCGTGCCATGTATTCCTTAATTGCCTATTTTGTTGCCTTCAAGACGATTGATATTACCGTTGCCGGATTAGATGAATCGAAATCGGTATGGATCATAAGTGACAATGCAAAAGAGCTTGGCGATGCCATTTTGAACCGTCTTGGTCGTGGAGTTACCTATTTGAATGGGGAAGGGGCCTATTCTGGGGATGACAAGAAAGTTATTTTTTGTGTAATCAACCGTCTTGAGGAAGCAAAATTAAAAGAAATCGTCACAGAGTATGATCAAAGTGCCTTTTTTGCTGTGGCAGATATTGCAGAGGTACGAGGCGGAAGATTTAAGAAACGGGATATTCACTAGAAATTTGCAGGAAATCAGGAAATATTGTGTTTGTCGTTTATTTGTAAAACTATAAGAAAAAAGTAAAAGAAGTTGTTATTTCTAGGTAGTTCTTGTCGGTTTGTGATGAATTAACATCGATTAATCAATCGTGTTTTGTCGTACCTTGCGCTTGCCTAGGAAATAAATTTGCGAAAATTGAAATATTTCCATACAATGATAAAAATGAAAAAAGATGGCCATGTTTCGCCATCTTTTGTTTTATAACAATAGCTCAAAAACCTCATTTAACTCATGTGCCCTTTTACGATCTTGTTCCTCATTTGCATATTTAATCTCATCGGGCAAAATTTTGTTAAGAAAGTCAATTTCCTTACTGGTTAAGTCGCGAACAAACGAACCTTCAGATGGATAATGACCTTTCATAAGTTTATGATAAATCTGCTTACCCTCTGTATGGTTGTCCGTATAATTTGATAAAATCTCCCTTAAATATCCTAAGGTTTTATCCATTCCC
Organism: Bacillus sp. JJ1764; assembly: GCF_036962145.1. Classification (NCBI taxonomy): domain Bacteria; kingdom Bacillati; phylum Bacillota; class Bacilli; order Caryophanales; family Bacillaceae; genus Bacillus; species Bacillus sp. JJ1764. The sequence goes on from NZ_JBALNY010000018.1 coordinate 59,185, forward strand.
TCACCAACCCTTTCATGACTATTCTTTATCAAGAATCTAATAATATTCATTCAGGCAGAACAGTAAGATTTGGCTGGGGAAGAGACTCAACATTTCTTACCAAAAGAAGAATGGGAAGGCTACGCCAACAAATGGAACAAATACAGGAGGTCTAAAGAACGGTCCCCAGAAACCAAATCCATAACCGTCACTTTCTGCAGAAGACGATAATTCTTCGATTTCAAGTCCATTCTTTCTTACCTTAGCTACACGCCCCATGGTCCAATTTCCTTCTTTATTTTTAAATTTGATCATTTCACCTTCTAAACGACGGGCTGACTCATAATTTAGTTGCAATGCCATTTCCTCCATTCAAGTGTACTTGCTATAAATTATGAACACTGAGCGATTTTTGCAAGGGTAAACGTCATACATGTCCCTTTAAAAATCATAAAAGGCCTTTCATTTATTTAATGAAGGCCATTTTAAAGTGATTATTTTGTACAGGTTATAATCCTATGACTTAATATATCATGGTACTTTACAAGCATATTACCATGCTGATTGAGAATGCCGAATAACTCTGGCTCGAAATTCTGAGAAAAATTAAATTCCTGTCCAGGGTTCCCATTCAGGAGATCAAGTGGATGTGATTGTATTTCGATATTTTTAAATCCTACATCCTTTAACAGGCGGGTCCAATCTTTTTCTAATAATAAAGAGTCAATCGCATAAAATTCTTTAATTTCATTTTCTTCTTCTTTCTTTAGCTTTTTATTAATCGTCATTTCATTGGCTATTAGGCGCCCACCTTCTTTTAGCACGCGATGGAACTCTTTTAGTGCCTTTGGTTTATTCACAAAAGCTAATACGGACTCAGATAGCACATAATCAAAACTTTGATCAGCAAGCGGGATTTCTTCGATAGACCCTTGAATCAACTTAATAGGGTATTGTAAGTTCTCAAAACGTTTTTTGGCTTTTTCCACCATGATGGAATTCAGTTCTAATCCATATACATGGGCTTGATATTGCTGGTATAAATAGGCTGTTGTTTGTCCTGTGCCACAGCCAGCATCTAAAATTTTAGAATCCCTTGTAATCTTTTCCCGTGAAAGCATATTTTTTGTCAAGAGAATACCGCCTGGATGGGCTCCTCCGACTCCAAATTTGGCTAAAAAATCAATATAGGTTAAGCCTCCCATAGACACCACCCTAATTACTTTTTTGCATCTTATGTAATCAAATGAAAAAGGGTGCCTAAATGAAATTTTAAAATAATTATATTATGTTAACCGAAAAAACTAGTAGCATACTTCCATTATTCTCCCTTGCTTTATCCTATTAAAATTTTGGATAATATCTCTCGCATTTCGAACTGGTACATCAATATTCAAAACAAGAAACTATACAAATTACGATTTAACATCTCCCAGTAATTAGAAATCAAAGCACTTATTCCATAGCATTTTCTAAAGGGAAATTGAACAGATTAAGCAAATGGAAGGGGTATAATCTCTCTCTTTCATACTTTGGAAAAGGGGTGCAAATATTGAAAAACTTACGGAATCTGCCGTTTCTAAAAATGGTTATGCCAAAGCGAAGGAATAAAGGTACGCTATGGGCATCATTATTCGGTTTAGGTATTAGTGCAGTCGTTTATGGTATGAAAAAAGGCAGGGGTCGAGAATTTACAGTTCCAATCGCTAACACCGTTAAAAAATTAACACCAAACGTTAATATGGAACGGATTGGGAATATAACAAAGAATATTACCCCTAATTTAAACGTTGATCATATGAACAATGCAGCTCTTGCAGAGTTTTCTGAAGAGCTTATGGAAAGTGCACTGAATAATAACAAATAAAATGAAAAGTCCGCACAGTTTTTAACTGCACCCCAATTGTTAGACATAACTAACAATTGGGGATGCAGTTTTGCGGACCTTTTTTAATAGATGGGGTTTGGAACCTTCTTTGGGTTGTAAAGAAGGCTTTCTGATGAATATAGCTTTGTGATTAAAAGTCCTCCTAAGGTTCTTGTACGGATTAAGATAGGTTGGTTATAGTTATTTTTAAATTCAAAATCAGGTCCATACCAACTTACAGTTGCATCTCTTCCTGGGGGAATATACGGTACATGTCTGCTATGAGAAAAACGTTGTGTGATCTCAAGGCCAGCATTATCAACCGCATTAAATAATGTGGAAGAAACTTGGCAAATACCACCACCGATATCCTCTGAATATTCTCCTCTTACAATGACTTTGGCTCGTTGATATCCTTTTTCTTTTGTCCGTTTCCCAACAACTTTGTTAAAGGAGAAGGTTTCACCTGGAAACACTACATAGTTGTTGATGGCATCGGCAGCTAATTTGATATTATTTGTTCGGTTTTTATTAGATGGATTAAATGAAGTGACATATCGCCCAATTCTAAGATTTCGGATATCATTCAGCAACTCACTATCCACTGTCGGATACACCGTTCTCATCGGTAATTCCAATGTGGATAGATCTTGGTTAAAATAATGAGAATAGACTTGTTCCGTAAAGGATTGGCGATGAACCTGACGGCCGATTTTCTCGGGAATAATATTATCGTTTTGATCCAGCACAGCATTTTCAGCAGCAATGCCCACTTTTCGATCAAGTTCCTCTAAAAATTGCTCATATTTATTAATATGTATGATTGGCACATCCGCATATGGATAGAAGTAGTCCGTTTGATTAAATTTTGTAACGACATTTCCATCCTTGGTAATGGTTAATTGATTAGGAGAGGCCATTGGTTGTGCTGTCAGGATGATCCCAATGATCCATGGTAAAATCATATTTTAAAACACCTCCTCACTATAATATTGGCCGTAAATGGTTTTATCATGTAAATCAAGTTAAAATTGAATGATTCTTAAAAAGATAAGAGAAATGGTCTTTACAAACAT
>NZ_JBALNY010000018.1:62114-93804 GCF_036962145.1 Bacillus sp. JJ1764
ATAAAGATGAAGGAATCAACCGTTGATGTCATTTTACATCCAGTTCGGATGCGAATTATTCAGCAACTAATAAATCAGCAATTAACAGCCCAACAGTTAAAGGAACTGCTTCCAGATATACCGCAGGCTTCGTTGTACAGAAATATAAAAAAATTAGCAGAAGCCTGTGTTATTCATATTGTTGATGAAATACCTATAAGAGGAACCGTGGAAAAGGTTTATTCCATTCAAGACCCAAAGAAAGCTTCAATTAGTCCAGAAGAATTAAATAATCTGTCAAAGGATGAACATATGAGCCTGTTTATTAAATTTTTGGCTAATTTAATGGGGGAATATGACAGATATTTGAAAAATGAAGAAAACATTGATTTATTGGCGGATGGTGTTACATTCCGGCAGACATCCTTGTTTTTAGACGATGAAGAATTTCAGCAATTTGCTCAGGAATTAAGAGAAGTGTATATAAAGTATGCGGAGAAAAAACTGGATAAGGGCAGAAGAAGAAGGACTGTAGCTACTATTATCATTCCAGGTGAAACTGATCAATAACATGGGGGAATTTGATGTGGAAATAAGGGAGAAAGAAATTACGATTCAAAGTAAGGTGGCATTAAAAGGATCGTTAAATTTGCCAGAAACACGTAGAGAAAAAAGGCCGGCCATCCTAATTATTCAAGGGTCTGGGAAAATTGATCGCAATGGAAAAGCTAGTGAAAAGTTGGATTTAAAACTTTATCGACAGTTAGCGGAATTTTTAACTAAATTAGGGTTTATTAATCTTCGTTACGATAAGCGCGGTGTTGGCCAAAGTGATGGGAAATACCTGAAAACGGGATTGTGGGATCTAGTCGATGATGCACGTGCAGCTGTTCAATTTTTGAAAGCTCAACCTGAAGTAGACCCTGAAAAAGTGATAATATTAGGTCACAGTGAAGGATGTGCCATTGGAACTGCGGTTGCAGCTAGGGAATCGCTAGGAGGACTTATTTTGCTTTCAGGAGCGGTTGAAACATTGGGTGAAGCGATGAAACGGCAAAGAGATATCGCTACCCAAGATATTCTGGATGGGAAAAGTTTTCAAGCAAAATTGTTACGATTCTTAGGTGCTCATAAAAAAGTTGAAAAGCAGGCTCAAAAATCTCTTGAAAAAATGATGAAGTCTAATGAAGATACGATCAAACAAAGTTTTGTCAAAGTTAACGCAAAGTGGTTCCGTGAACATATCCAATATAATGTTAGAGAGGATTTAGCAAAAGTGACCTGCCCGGTTTTAGCAATCACCGGTGCAAGAGACATTCAAGCAAATCCAGAGGTACTTAAGGATTTACCACAGTATGTAAAAGGGGACGCTGAATACTATGTAGTAGAAAATATGGGTCACGCCTGTAAATTGGTAACCAAAACATCCACTATATTCTCTATTAAAAAGGATTTGCCAGCAGAAGGAAACCTGCCCATCCACCCTGAACTGACCAAACTACTGGAAAATTGGTTATTAGGACATTATCAGTTAGACGAAATTGTTCAATTAACCCTTTAAGTGTAAATGAAAATATTTTTATTTGAACAAGGGATGGGAGCAGACCGCGAAGTGCTTGGACCTCTATTCACCACTTTTTTGTGTAATGAAAATATTGTTGAAATATGATATAATTAGGTCAGATAGTAGATGATAGTGATTTGCTAGCAATTTGTTAGCGATTTACTATCAGTTGAATAGAGGTGTCTTTCTTGGAACAAGGTGAAAGAATTCAATTAAATGTAAGAATTACAAAAGAAACATCAGCAAAGTTGGATGAAATTGTTGAGTATTACCAACAAGGATTGAAACTGGGAAGAATTTATAAAGGTGATGTCTTAACTGATATCATTGAAAAATCATATGATTTAATGAATAAGCAAAAAAAGCTTCAGAAAAGATTTTAATGGGACAATGGGTCGGGATTATTAAATCCGGATCTTTTTTTGTATTTATGACACTATGTATTTTTAGAATATTTAGAAAAAGGTTTGAATATTTAATGTATCAATTGTATAATAGTATTTATAACATACCAACCGGTTAGTATCAGAGATTTATTCTTTTTTTATTCTGTAGATTATTTGTAAATGAAAGCGCGTTCAATATATTTAGAAAGGATGAACTTGATTATGAGATTACAAGGAAAAACAGCCATTGTTACTGGCGGCGGCAGTGGAATTGGTCGTGCTACAGCCATCAAGTTTGCTAAAGAAGGAGCAAATATTACCGTTGCTGATGTGGATTCTGTTTCCGGAGAAGAAATGGTTGGACTCATCACCGAGGCGGGTGGTAAGGCCATTTTTGTTAAGACAGATGTTGTTGATTCTAAGCAAATTCAAGAACTCATACAAATTACTACTAAAACATATGGTGCCTTACATATCATGTTTAACAATGCTGGTATTGGAAATTCGGAAGTTCGCAGTGACGAATTAGCTGAAGAGGAATGGGACCAGGTCATTGATATCAATTTAAAAGGGGTATTCCTCGGCATTAAGTATGCTGTCCCGGAAATGAAGAAAGCCGGCAGCGGGGCAATCATCAACACTTCCAGTTTATTGGGGTTAAAGGGCCAGAAGTATATGTCTGCCTATAATGCTTCCAAAGGCGGTGTAGTGATTTTAACTAAAAATGCTGCCCTTGAATACGGGAAATACAATATTCGTGTTAATGCAATCGCACCGGGAGTCATTGACACGAAAATTATTGATAACTGGAAACAAAATGAGCGAAAGTGGCCGATTATTTCTAGAGCAAATGCGTTGGGACGGATCGGCACCCCTGAGGAAGTTGCAAATGCGGTGGTATTTTTAGCTTCAGATGAGGCTTCCTTTATTACCGGAGCAACCCTTTCTGTAGACGGCGGAGGCTTAACATTTTAAAACAACTAATTTGGAGGTAAATAGATGACTAATAAACAGGCATGGTTAGCTCAATACCCTGTATCGATTGCAAAAACAGTAGAAATTCCGAACAAAACCGTAACCCACATTCTTAAAGAAACAACAGAAAAGTATCCTGCCAATAATGCCCTCTCTTTTTATGGAAGAAAAATAACTTATCAGGAGTTATCCTTTGCCGTTCAAGCCTTTACTTCTGCATTACAGCAAAATCAGGTGCAAAAAGGGGACAGAGTCGCGATCATGCTGCCGAACTGCCCACAATACGTTATTACTTATTACGGAGTACTGTCAGCAGGCGGAATAGTCACACAAGTAAATCCAATGTCGGTTGAACGTGAGCTAGAGTATATTTTAAATGATTCCGGTGCAGAATCGATTATCACTTTAGATGCCTTTTACCAGAGAGTAAAAAGTGTTCAATCACGAACAAAATTGAAGAATATCATTATTGTCAGCTTTCAGCCTTCAGGACATGATTTTACCCCGGATCGCAGTTTTGACCAATTTTTAAAAGAAGGCAATGGGCAGGTACTACCGATTGAGTTTGAACCTGAACACGATGTGGCTGTCCTGCAATATACAGGAGGGACAACAGGGCGTTCAAAAGGAGCGATGCTGACACACCGCAATATTTTAGCTAATGTCATTCAATGCTATGAATTTTTTAAGCATGAATTTGAATTGGGCAAGGAGCGCTGTCTCACGGTTATTCCACTATTCCATGTTTTTGGTATGTCTTCTTGTATGAATTTGTCTATTTTGACCGGTTCGGAATCCATAATGCTCCCTCGCTTTGATCTGGAGGAAGTATTAAACACGATTAAAAATGAACAGCCTACTACTTTCCCAGGTGTACCAACCATGTATGTGGCGATTACGAACCATCCGCGTGCTGATGAATACGGACTCGGCAGTATTAAAACCTGCAACAGCGGAAGTGCCCCGATGCCAGTCGAACTACTTCGGGAGTTTGAAGGAAAAACAGGTGCGAAAATATTAGAGGGATATGGATTATCAGAAGCGTCTCCAACCACTCACTGCAATCCTCCGTTTGCAGATAGGAAACCGGGCAGTGTAGGGATTGGGGTGCCATCCACCGAATATAAAATCGTCGACCTTGCGACAGGCACTGAGGAATTGAATCCGGGTGAACTTGGTGAGGTCATCATTAAGGGTCCTCAGATTATGAAGGGCTATTGGAACATGCCTGAGGAAACGGCCAATACCTTAAGGGATGGCTGGTTGTTTACTGGTGATATTGCCAGGGTGGATGAGGAGGGTTATTTATATATTGTTGATCGAAAAAAAGACATGATTATTGCGAGCGGTTTTAATATTTATCCGCGTGATATTGAAGAAGTGTTATATGAACATCCTTCTGTTCAAGAGGCGGTGGTAATTGGGGTACCCGATCCTTATAGAGGGGAAGATGTTAAAGCATATATCGTATTAAAGGCTGGAAAATCGGCTACTGAAGAGGAGATTATCCAATATTGCCGACAAAACCTAGCTGCTTATAAGGTTCCGCGCAGTATCGAGTTTCGTGATCAGTTGCCGAAAACTGGAGTTGGAAAAATTCTTCGCCGTGCGTTAAGAGATGAAGCTCTTAAAAAATAGCAAAAATAATCTTTATTGGAACAAATGTAGAGGTGTGATGACAATATGATATAATTTTATCGGGACATTTATTCAGATTGCGAGGACAATAAAGTGAAAGAGAAACTAGTAGGACAAAGCATTCGCTTATTCGAAAAAAAGGGGTTTAGTGAAACTTCCATTCAAGACATCGTTGACTCCATTGGGGTAACCAAGGGGACATTTTATTATTATTTTTCCAGTAAGGAAGAGCTATTAATGGATATCCACTTGGGATATATTGATGAGCTGCTTGTCCAACAGGAACAGATTTTTAATGACCAACAGAAGACATGTAAACAAAAATTATCCGAAATCGTTTATATGCTTATAACCGATATAAAAACGCAAGGATCTTCAGCTAAGATTTTCTTTCGTGAAATGAAGAATCTAAGTCCGGAACGTCTTGCAGTAGTGATTCCGAAGCGGGATCAGTTTCGATATAATCTCGAAGACCTGATCAAGAAAGGGATGCAAGCAGGGGAGTTTCGCAGTGACCTAAATCCTGAAATTATTACGTTCGGGATTTTGGGGGTCACCAACTGGAGCTACCAGTGGTTTAATCCTAATGGTCCATGTACGGATCAAGAGGTTGCGGAGATATTTGTCGAAATGATTTTGAAGGGAATTCAAGTAAATTAAGAGAAAAAGTGTAGAGAGGAATTTTTTAAATGAAATTCCCCTCTTTTTAAAATAACAACATACCAACCGGTTAGTATTGAAAGTATTAAAATGACATAAAAATGGCTTCTTGAGCATTTTCTAGACAATGAGGTGTATTAAGTCATGCATGAAATACAGGTGAACGTGCGTTTTGGTGAAACAGACGCAATCGGCCATATCAATAACACAAGTTACTTTATTTATCTTGAAGAAGCTAGAATTCGTTTTTTCGAATCATTAGGTTTTAATATGGATTCAAAAAATTGGAATTTTATTCTTGCTTCCACTAAGTGTGATTTTCTCAGCCAAGGCTATTTTAATCAGACATTACTAGTGAAAACAACTGTTTCTAAAATTGGTACCAAAAGTTTCCAATTAGAACATGATATCATTTGTGCCAAAACAAATGAACGGATTGCCTGTGGCAATGCCATCATGGTTTATTTTGATTTTGATGAACAACAAAGCAAACCTTTACCGGACTTATTGCAAGAAGAGTTGCAAAAGTACAAAGTTTACACTTAAAGTTTCTGAATATTTAAAAATAAGGAGGAGCTACATGCCTCATCAAATGAGAAATGATACAATTCCTGTTCGTAAAGGCGAGGAATTGAATTTGCCGGTATTGGAGCAATTTTTACGGACAAATATCAAAGAGCTTCCCGGGAGTCCATTGGAAATCCTCCAATTCTCATCCGGTCATTCCAATCTAACTTACCAAATCAAGATGGGAGAATGGGAAGCGGTTTTAAGACGTCCACCTCTCGGCCCCGTGGCACCAAAGGCCCATGACATGGAAAGGGAATTTAAAATCCTCTCAGAATTAAATCCTTTGTTCCCTGCAGCTCCAAAACCTTTCCTATTTTCAGATCGATTAGATATCGTGGGCAGTCCTTTTTTCATTATGGAAAGAAAGCATGGAATTGTTTTAGACACCGCTTTTCCCGAGGGGCGTGACGTCACTCCTGAACTATGTAAAAGAATTTCAGAAATTATGGTAAATAATTTAGTAGAGTTACATTCGCTTGATTATAAAAAAACACGCCTGCTAGAAATAAGCAAGCCAGATGGATTTATGGAAAGGCAGGTCCAAGGCTGGATTGGCCGATATGAGCGGGCGAAAACAGAGGAAATCTCAGAAGTAGAGACCTTAATTAAATGGCTTATTGATCACGTTCCAAAGCATTCTGAATCCACCGTGATTCATTATGATTACAAGCTGAATAATGCGATGTTTAATGAGGATTTTACCGAGATGGTAGGCTTATTTGATTGGGAAATGACCACTGTAGGTGACCCGCTGGCTGACTTAGGTGCAGCGATGAGCTATTGGAACTTGCCGGATGACTCCGAACTGTTAAAAAAAGGACTGGGTAAAGATCCTGTTACAGCGGTCCATGAAGGGTTTTTTACTAGAAAGGAATATATTAACCTTTATGCCAAAAAGAGTGGCAGGAATGTTTCAAAGCTTCATTTTTATATAACCTTTGCTTATTTTAAACTTGCCGTCATTTGTCAGCAAATCTATTACCGGTTTAAAAAAGGGCAAACAAATGACCCACGATTTGCCAACTTTCATCAATTTGTTCATGGATTGATCCAGCATGCGACGATTGTCGCGCATGATAAATTTTAAGAAGTGCTGAAGGAGGCAATTGAATGAGGTTTTCGCAAACGGTTGCAGTAGTAACAGGGGCTGGCAGCGGGATTGGCAGAGCAACTGCAATCCAGCTCGCTGAAGAAGGAGCTAAAGTTATTTTAGTCGGTAGAACAGGGAACAAACTTGAAGAAACAGCCTCGATTATAAACGGGAAAAGTAAGATTCCGGTGGCAGAAATTTTTCGCGCTGATTGTACCGACGCGGAGGATGTTGTGGAATTAGCCGAATATGTTGAGCAACATTATGGGGATCTTCATGTCCTTGTTAATAATGCAGGTGGTTCACGAAATGGAAAAATTTTAGAGATGTCTGAGCAAGACTGGAATTTTGTTCAGGATGTCAATTTAAAAAGTGTTTTCCTTGTTTCTAAGGAGCTCGGCAAATTGATGGTTAGAGGAGCGGAACGTGAGGAGCATCATCGCGCCATTGTGAATGTTGCTTCTTTATCCGGGCATCAAGCCGGTGCGGAAATACCTCATTACAGTGCGGCAAAAGCAGCCGTCATTAATTTTACCAGGGCGCTAGCTTTGGAATTATCGCCCCATGGAATCCGTGTGAACTCGGTATCCCCTGGGTTTGTAGAAACACCATTAACAGAGGAGGGCTTGCAAAATGAACGCTTTGTCCGGGCAATCCAAAGAAATACGGCATTGGGCAGAGTAGGCAAGCCTGAGGAAATTGCTAGAGTCATTTCATTTGCGGCATCACCCGACGCCTCCTATATGACAGGTACTGACTTGTTAGTTGATGGTGGCTGGTTAATTAAATAGGTTAGCAGGTTGTAAGAAAATAATGGATAGGATAGAAAGGATGATGAGCATGGCGCAAGAACATTTACTAGTGGAGAAATTAGGACCAGTACTTTCCTTAACCTTAAACCGACCAGAGAGTTTGAATGCATTCAGTCCTGAAATGATTTTAGGATTAAAGGATGCAATCAGGAATGCCCAAATAGATGAAGATATACAGGTAATTGTTTTATCCGGAAGCGGCCGCTCATTCAGTGCCGGTGGTGATGTTAAAACAATGGGGCAGGCCGGTGGTGTCCAAGTTTATGAACATATTGGAAAACTCAACGAACTTATCTTACTAATGAAAGACACGGAGAAGCCCATTATTGCGGCTGTCCATGGGTTTGCGGCTGGAGCCGGCTTTAATTTAGTGCTAGCCTGCGATTTAATTATTGCTGCAGAGGAAAGTAAATTCGCCCTCAGTTTTTCACAGGTTGGTTTAATTTCTGATGGAGGTGGCTCTTATTTTCTGCCAAGATTAATTGGCCCTCATCTTGCCAAACAATTCTTCTTTACGGCTGAGCCAATCTCTGCGGAGCGTTTATATCAACTTGGTGTTATCAACTATTTGGTTCCGCAAGAAAAGTTACATGAAGAAACGACAAAACTGGCATTAAAATTGGCCCATGGTCCTGGTAAGGCATATGGCAAACAGAAAAAAATCGTAGATCAGGCGTTTACTGCCTCATTAGAAGAAATACTTGAGCAAGAGCGATTGACTCAGATGCTGATGGTTCAAACTGAGGACCATCAAGAAGGTATCGCTGCATTTAAAGAAAAAAGAAAACCAGCATTTAAAGGGAAGTAGGGGAAAAAGATGAAAGCAATTCAATTTACGGAATATGGCGGTCCTGAGGTACTAAAACTAGTAGATCTTGAAAAACCAAAACCTACCGGACGGGAAGTCTTGATCGAGATTAAAGCTGTTGGAGTGAACTATGCAGATACTGCCAGAAGAGAGGGTCAATATGTCGTTCATACCGCATTGCCCTTCATTCCTGGCGCGGAGATTGCAGGGGTTGTCGTAGAAGTTGGAGACCAAGTAACAACCGTGTCTCCTGGGATGAGAGTAGCGACCTTAATTGAATCAGGTGGTTACGCAGAATTTGCTCTTGCTGATGAGCGAGGTCTTATTCCGCTTCCTGAACAATTAGATTACCATTCGGCAGTGGCACTGCCTTTACAGGGCTTAAGTGCTTACCATATTTTAAAGACGATGGGTCGGCTTGAAAAAGGAGAATCTGTTCTGGTTCATGCAGCTGCGGGTGGGGTTGGAACAATTGCTGTTCAGCTTGCCAAACAATTTGGAGCTGGCAAAATAATTGCTACAGCCAGTACAACCGAAAAACTGGAATTAGCCCGTGAAATGGGGGCCGATGTTCTCATCAATTATACAGAGCCCGACTGGGAAAAGCAGGTTCTGGAAGCAACGGGAGGAAAAGGGGTAGATGTTGCCCTTGAAATGGCGGGAGGCGAAGTGTTCTATAAGACATTGAAATGTCTTGCTACATTCGGCCGTCTAGTAATCTATGGTGTGGCCAGCGGTGAACAATCCAGATTTTACCCATCATCCCTAATGGCAAGAAATCAATCCGTGATTGGATTCTTCCTGCCGCAAATCATGAAGAAACCTCAATTGCTTCAGCCTAGTTTAGTAGAGTTGTTTACATATCTGGGCGAAGGAAAGTTGAAACTGACAATTGGCGGAGTGTATAAGCTGGAGGAAGCAGCAGAAGTTCATACCGTACTGCAATCAAGAAAAACACAAGGTAAGTTGATTATAGAGCCATAAATATGGAAGACACCTAGTGTTGACACCCGGATTTTCATTTTTAAAAATTTGAAAGGGTGAAGTAGTTTGAGAACAGTAGAAACCGTTACAGGACCAATTTCTGTAGATCAATTAGGGAAAACACTAATCCATGAGCATTTTATTTTTGGATATCCGGGTTATCAAGGTGATGTAACACTGGGTGCATTTAATGAGGCTGAAAGCTTGGAAGCTGCCATAAATGTGGCACGACTTATGCAAAGTTATGGAGTACAGACAGTCGTTGATCCGACTCCAAATGAATGCGGAAGAAATCCGCTATTTTTGAAAAAAATCTCTGAAGCGACCGGGCTGCAAATTATTTGTGCTACTGGTTATTACTATGAAGGTGAAGGGGCTCCGCCTTATTTTAAAATGAGGCAGGGTCTTGGTTCTGCTGAAGAAGAAATCTATCAAATGTTTAAAACGGAAATTGAGGAAGGGATTGCTGGTACTGGCATTAAACCGGGAATTATCAAACTTGCCTCAAGCAAAGACGAAATCACGGAGTATGAAAAAATGTTCTTCCGTGCAGCCGCAAGGATTCACCAGGAAACAGGAATTGTTTTGCTGACCCATACGCAGGAAGGAACAATGGGTCCTGAGCAAGCTAGAAGGTTAATTGAACTTGGGGTTGATCCTAGTAAAATCATTATCGGCCACATGTGCGGGAATACTAATCCCGAATATCATAAGGCTGTTTTAGACCAAGGTGTCCGGATTGGTTTTGACCGATTTGGAATCCAGGTACTGGTGGGTGCTCCATTTGACCATGACCGGGTCGCAACCCTCTTGGCATTATTAGAGGATGGTTATGAGGACCAGATATTACTAGCTCACGATACCGTTAATATTTGGCTCGGTCGTCCTCTATTCATGGACGAACAAGTGACAAAAATTATGGAAAACTGGCATATCGGCAATATTTTTGAAAGGATTCTGCCTGTATTACGCGAAAAAGGCATCTCCGAGCTACAGCTCGACAAAATGCTCGGTGCCAATGCAGAAGCCCTATTTGCTGGTGCCTCTGTGAAAGTAAAATAGCTCGATGAGAGGTCTTAATTGTAAGGCCTCTTTTTTATGCCTAATAATATGTTAAAGAACCCTGTTGATTAGAGCGGAAGCGAAGCCGCCTGGAGCGCGAATCAACAGCCCTGTTCACAACGTAAATTATTAATAAACTATGAACAATCTATTAATTAATCAGGAAGAATGAAGCTGATAGTTGGATATCACTTGAATTTTGTTTACACTATTAGCAGATAACCTTTTTTCGAAGGGAAGAGTTCATAGTGAAAATATTAGTGATTGAAGATAATACAAGTGTTTGCTCCATGATTGAAATGTTTTTTGCCAAAGAAGGCATTGATGGGGAATTTGTTAATGACGGTTTGGAAGGATATAACCGTTTTAAAAGCGGCACTTGGGATGCGCTTATTGTAGACTGGATGCTACCCAGTTTGGATGGGGTGTCCATTTGTCGAAAAATAAGAGAAGAGAAGTTTACCGTTCCAATAATTATGTTAACTGCAAAGGACAGCGAATCAGACCAAGTGCTCGGACTGGAAATGGGGGCAGATGATTATGTCACCAAACCGTTCAGCCCTTTAACGTTAATGGCTCGCATCAAAGCCGTTACCAGACGATATCAGACCCAAATGCCAAAAGAGGATGAAGGTCTTTTATCGACGGAGCATTTTAAGGTCAATAAGACAACCAGAGAAGTGTTTGTCGATGGGGCTCCCATTTCCAATTTAACCCCAAAAGAATTCGATTTACTGTATTATTTGGTGGAACATCCCCGCCAAGTTTTTTCGAGGGAACAATTGCTTGAAAGGGTTTGGGGCTACCAGTTCTATGGGGATGAACGAACGGTCGATGTCCACATTAAACGGCTTAGAAAAAAGGTGGAGACCACTTCGCAAACCTTTTTCCATACCGTATGGGGGGTAGGATATAAATTCGATGATTCCACCAAAACGGATGAAGTTTAGATATTTTTATCAACAGTTCTTCAGCCATATTAGTATTATACTAGTGGCATTCTTGCTATTAAGTCTTTTATTTGCACATTATCTGGAGAACCTCGTTTATAAAAACAAGGCAGATGAACTCATTTCATATGGTAAGGCCATTATTTCAGAAATAGATCAAAATCCAATTGCGACCGCTCAAATTCTCAGCCAATATAATTCTGTCCTGGCAGCAAGGAAAATTGGCTTTAGCATGTTTGATCAGGATGGAAAAATCTATTTGGTCAACAATCGTGGCCCAGCCATAAAAGCTTTGCAGCCGAATGAATGGGAAAAACTCACAAATGGTCAAACCATTATTGTTCAAAGTGATTACAAACGGTTCGGTCAGGAGGGTGTTACCTTTGTTGTCTTACCCTATCTTGACCATGGCAGATTTATTGGAGGAGTACTGCTAACTTCGCCGATTAGCGGGTCAAGTGCGATGATCAGACAAATCAATAAGATTCTGTTGTACACGATTCTTCTAGCTTTTGGTGTTTCGTTTTTGCAAAGCTGGTATTTGTCACGAATTCATATGAAACGGATCAAAAGACTTCGGGAGGCGACCTCGCAAGTTTCCTCAGGAAATTATAATGTCCATGTCCAATCATCCAATTTTGATGAAATTGGCGAATTGGCAGAAGATTTTAATCACATGGTCAATAAAATAAATGCTTCTATGGAAGAGATTGAGAGCCTGGAAAACCGCCGCAGACAATTTATGGCCGATGTTTCTCATGAGATGCGGACTCCGTTAACAACTATTAGCGGGGTGATAGAAGGGTTAAGGAATAACATGATACCCGAAGAAGATCGGGAAAAAGGAATTAACCTGGTGAGCAAAGAAGCGAGAAGATTAATCCGGCTTGTCAATGAAAACTTGGATTATGAAAAAATTCGTTCAAACCAGATTCAATTATATAAAGAAGAAATTCAATTGATCGAGATTCTAGAAATTCTTCAAGATCAATTAAGTATTCAAGCAGAAGAAAAAAATAATCACATTGTGGTAGAAGCAGATCATGACGTCATGATCAATGCCGATTATGACCGTTTACTGCAAATTTTAATTAACATTACGAAAAATAGTATTCAGTTTACCACAAATGGAACCATATGGCTCCGAGGAAAAAGTGAGCAAAACGAAACAATCATCGAGATTGAGGATACGGGAATTGGGATTGATTCCAATGAAGTGGAGAATATTTGGCATCGATTTTACAAGGCTGATCTCTCCCGTAGAAGTAATCCCTATGGAGAATTTGGTTTGGGATTATCCATCGTAAAGCAATTAGTTCTGCTTCATAATGGAACCATCCATGTAAATAGCGAAAAAGGAAAAGGAACAAAATTCGTTATCAGATTCCCAAAATAAGGGAAAAATAAACGGATGAAAAAAAGCGAGGTTATAATATGAACCTTGCTTTTTTATGTTTTTTACCTGAAGCTTAGTACATAAAGTAGCTGGGTTAGTTCAAGTTCAATAGGGTTCTTGAGCCATTAAGTACATCAAAAAAAAAGCTAGGAATCGTTCCTAGCGTTAAATTTATCTGGAAAATTATTTTTTACCTCTATCCTTTTCAAGAGATTCTCGGTCACTTGCTGTTGGTGGCTGCTCTAGCCATCCATTTTTTATCATTAGGTTTGCTCCGTCTTCTGCAAATTGTAAAAGTTCAAAAATTAATCTTACGTAATGACCACCTACATCTTTCCTCGAATTGACACTCAATGCAGAACCATAAAATGAAAGGGTTAATTGTGTAGACAATTGAATTTGGTACATCAAATATTTATCTGAAAAGGTCATAGATGTAGAGTTCGTGATCATGGATTGCCAGGAAATTGGTGAATTTAATTTATCTTCATTTAATACCGAATCAAATATCTTTATATGTTTATTGGCAATTTCAAGTCCTCTCCTGAAATGTTGTCGAACTTCTTGTGATTGGGCTACTTGGATAAATCCCACTTTTAAAGCAGCATGTAAATGCATTTTTAACAAGTTGAAAGTAATATCCCCAATTTCAATAGCATTCAGCGGGCGACGATCTCCCAACCATCCAGTTAAAAAACTTTGGTGCTTTACAAAATCAATCGAATCGGGCGGTGAAATAACAGGAGGGCGAGTTAAAACCCCTTTTGAAAGCATTAAGTCTATAGATTGGTCAAAAAGCTCCATCGTTTCGGTCATACAGGTTATAAAATACTTCCGTAAGTCAGCACGAACGGAAGTACTAACAGATAAAGAATATCCAGTCATTCCTTGTAAAGTCATGATATAAATATAATTTAGGTAGAAAGGGTCTTGAAATAGACGTGGTGCGTGAATGTTGACGTCTTCTTTTTCTGTAAACCCATGTGGAATAGGGTAGTTTTCTTTTTGCATGAATATTGTAATTTCTTGTACATGCTTTTTTGATATTTCTAGGGAAGTATTGTAGATGGATTTAACTTCGTGATCATCGATATGTTCGAGTGCATAACGAAAGAAACAAATGGACATGGTATCAAAAATGTATTGGGTCCAAAGGCTTGCAATTTCCGGAGCAGTTAATCGAATTGTGCTATTTGTATTCAAGGTTCATCCTCCGAATCACGATATTATATAGTGTATATATTGTTCACTTAGGGATTGAAAATTATGTAAATTATCATACTGGTTAAAATCACTCCATTTTCATGTTTAATTAACGCTTTTATAGTAGATTACTCCATACCAATTCTCACAAATTTATCAATCTGGTTAAAGTTTGTTAATAATTTGTTAAGAATTATTGTGTATTTTATAGGTAGGATTAAAAGATACACAAAAGGAGATCGATTGAGATGGAATTTAATAGAGATCAAGAATTTGAAAAAAATCAAACGAACTCATCTGAGATGAATGAAAATAATGAATCTAATGAGATGGAGGAAAGGGTTCAAGCCGTTGATGCCGATTTTACGATTAAATCTGAAAATGTCGATTTTAAACCGAATCAAGAAGAACCACTTCAGCCTACTATAGAAACGACCCGTGCAACCAATCAAATTCCAAAGAAACCGGCAACGCGATATTTAAAGGGCTTTGCTTCGACAGTGGCTGCCGGGGTAATCGGATCGGTTTTAACGTTGACTATTTTGCCGCATACTGATTATTTGAAGAACTATGATGCTGCTAATAATCAGGTGACAGGGGTAACGAATCAAGCATCCAAAGTGAAAACGGTATCTGCACAGCCTTCAGCCGTATCAAACAACTCCATTGCCGATATCGTTGAAAATATGTCTAAAACCATTGTTGGAATTGTCAATTATCAGCAACAGCAAAGCTTTGACTATTTTGGCAATACTACCAATAATTCTTCACAGAGTGTGGAAAGTGGATCTGGCTCAGGTGTTATTTTTCAAAAGAGTGGCAATTCTGCGTATATCGTAACCAATAACCATGTAATTGAAGGCGCCACAAAGCTAGAAGTTTCTTTATATAATGGTGAAACAACATCAGCTAAGGTGGTCGGTTCTGATGCTTTAACAGATCTGGCGGTTTTAAAAATTGACTCTAAATATGTAACGGCAACTGCAGAGTTTGGAGATTCAACTAAGATGCGTCCTGGTGATCAGGTTTATGCGATTGGAAACCCTCTGGGTCTTGATTTCTCACGCTCGGTGACATCAGGGATAATTAGTGCGACAGACCGCACCATTTCCGTTTCAACTTCAGCTGGAAGCTGGGATACAAATGTCATCCAAACGGATGCAGCCATCAATCCAGGAAATAGTGGGGGAGCGTTAATTAATACTCAAGGTCAAGTGGTGGGAATCAACAGCTTGAAAATCGCGGAAAGCGGTGTGGAAGGATTGGGGTTTGCCATCCCGAGCAGTGATTTCATTCCAATTGTCAATCAGTTAATTAGTAATGGGAAAATTGAGCGGCCTTATCTCGGAATTGGATTGGCTGATTTAGATCAGGTACCGCAGGTTTATTGGCAGAACCTTCCTAATAACGTAACCAAGGGCGTCTTAGTCATGAATGTTGACTCTAATTCTGCTGCGGGTCGTGCCGGGTTCCAATCAAAGGATGTGATTGTTGCCATGAATGGAACCAAAATTGAAAGTTCTTCTGATCTGAGAAAGTACTTATATACAAAAGTAAAAATCGGTGATGATGTGAAATTTGAAGTTTACCGTAATGGAAAGCAAATGACCTTAACGGTGAAATTAACTAGTAGCAAAACGGAGTAATTATAAGAATATTGTAATAGAGCCGATATCATCGGCTCTATTTTTATGTCTTCCATTCCATGAGAATGAAGTTTTTTATTCTAACATATATGTAGTAATAAAGAACTTGGACAAGGAATGGTAGCATGCTGAAAAAAATGGCTGTAATCGGCTTTGGGAGTTCGATGATCGGGATTGGTATTAATGGGTTCATTCTTCCTTTTCATTTAATTAATGGCGGGTTTTTCGGTATAAGTCTTCTGGCAAACTATTTAGTAGGAGTAAAGGTAGGGGTTACCTTTATCCTACTCAATATACCAGTCTATTTGTTTGCCTATAAAGTGGAGCCTTCCTACTTTTTGAATGGGTTATTGGGCGCCATTATTTCCGGCATTATGATTGATTTGTGGATTCCTTTGAATGGAGTTGTTTATTTGCCGCTTCAGACCAGTGTGATTATCGGCGCAATCATGATTGGAATGGGCGTTGGAGTCATGCTGAGACATCATATTAGTCCGGGAGGGATGGATTTACTGGCACTGCTGATTGCCAAGTGGTCAAAGTGGAATGTTGGTGTGATTGCCTTAATCATGGATGTGATTATTATTTTAACAGGACTGTTTTTACTTCATGAGCCTCGTCTTCTATATTCCCTGTTAATTGTGACCATTGTTGGTTTTATGATAAGTATCATCACTTCTTTTCGGGAAATAAAATGGTTTTAAAATAGAAGAAGTTCACGTTTCCTTCACTCTTTTTTCAGAAATGATTGCTATGATGATAGTAAAAGGGAAATTTTTGAAATGGAGAGGTCAACATGAATATATTATTGGCTGAGGATGATAAGCGGCTGGGAAAACTGATGACCCACTTATTAAAAAATGAATTTCATCTTGTGAATTGGGTTAAAAACGGAAAGGAAGCGTATGAACTCGCCAGATTTTCTGAATACGACATTATTATCTTGGACTGGATGCTGCCCGGTGAAACGGGGTTATCGGTTTGTAAAAGACTGCGGGACAAAGGAATCCATAGTGGTATATTATTTGTCACGGCAAAAGATTCCAATCATGACATTATTACTGGCCTAGATTCCGGGGCAGATGATTACATTGTCAAGCCCTTTGAATTTAATGAACTTTTGGCAAGAATTCGTGCCATTAGTCGTAGAAAAGAGAAACCTGTTGAAGAATTGATTACGATCGGGGATTTTGTTCTAAATTTAAATACCCATGAATTATCTAGACAGAATCATTTGATTGAATTGACGAAAAAGGAGTACCAGCTTCTTGAATTGTTAATGAGGAATCAAAACCAGGTAATGACTCGAGAAGTATTGTTCGAAAAACTGTGGGGCTATGATTCCGAAGTATCAGACAATGCATTGGATGCCTTAGTGAAATTGGTTAGAAAAAAAATCGATGTACCAGGATTTCCTTCCTTTATCCAAAATATTCGCGGAATTGGCTATAAAGTGAGAAGCACTTATGTTTAACCGTGTAAAGGCTAAATTAATGGTGGTTTATACCCTTTCGTTAGTCCTATTGCTCATATCATTTATCGGTTTATTATACTTCTTGATTTCGAAAGAGATTAATGAGAAAGAGGCAGACCAATTAGAGGTTTTTTTCAATCGTGAAATAGATGATTTTTATGAAGATGTCGCTGAAAAGGAACACCATGATATCGACTATGAACCAAATCGAAACATCTTTTATTACGTGTACAATCGTAATGGGGGCTTGATTAGCGGAGAAGAAACGGATAAAGGCCTGTTTCAGTGGATCGAACAGCAGCAATATTTACGAACTGATTTCGAAACAGAAAGAATGACTTGGGGCGAAAAGCATTTTATTTTGATGAAAGAATCGCTCGGAGATAAGGGACAAGTCCTTCTTGGAATGGATATCACGGCTGAGAAGCATCTTATTCAAAAAATTACTTGGATTTTATTTCTGTTAACCATCCTTTTTAGTGTCATTTTTGCCTTTGTTGGATATTATTTTGCCGGTGAAGCGATGAAGCCAATTAAAATAGCCTTTGATAAACAGGAAAAGTTTGTTTCAGATGCCTCCCATGAATTAAGGACACCATTAAGCATTTTTTACAGTTCTATTGATTTGTTAATGCGGGAAGAACAGGGTCGCTTAAGTCCACTTGGAAATGAAGTGCTTGAAGATTTAAAAATCGAGGCCCACCAAATGAATAAGCTTGTCAATGATTTACTGATTTTGGCAAGAAGTGATCAGGAGCAATTGAATTTGGAATGGCAGGAAATTAATTTATCAAAACTTGCCTTGTCTATTTATCAACGGTTTTCTAGAACCATCTCGAAGGATATTATGTTTGAGCAGCATATCCAAGAGGGCATTTTTCTTATGTGTGATAGAGCCAGAATCGAACAATTAATCTATATATTGTTGGATAATGCCTTTCGTTATACAAATGAAGGAAAAGTCACTTTGACACTAAGGTCCGAAATGAATCAAAAGATTCTTATCATTGAAGACACCGGATGCGGCATTGAGGTTGAAGCGCTGCCTGCTATTTTTGAACGATTTTATAGAACGGATCCGACAAGAGAAAAAGGCGGGGCGGGATTGGGCTTGTCTATTGCTCATGCCATTGTGACTGCACATGGTGGAAAGATCACCGCAAATAGCACTCTTGGAAAAGGGAGTGTATTTACCGTTACTTTTTAAAGAAAAACGACAGGATCCAATTGGAAACTGTCGTTTTCATTTAGAATTTGCTGCTTGCTTTAGGATTTTTTTATCCACTTTTCTAAGGAAACCTAGCACTAAAATGAAGGAAATTCCGATGGCGTAAATCAATAATGCCCATGGTTCAGAAGAATCGGTTCCGATCGCCATTCCGTGTATACACATCAATAACCATGCTGGAAAAACTAGCATATGAATCCTTTTCCAAAGCTTTCCTAATTTCTTCATGAAAAAATCTCCAGAACCCAATACAATGAGGAATAAATAAAATGAGAGGGTGCCTAATCCAGAAAGCAGTGGTTCATTTTTAGCACCAAACGGGACAAACAGCTCAGCTAACGAATAAGGGGCGTATGAATCACGCCATAGAAGTAATATATGAAAAATAATAGTTAGGAACCCTGTCCATCCACTAAATTGGTGAAGCTGTATAAGTATACCTTTCTTTTTCTTCATAATGGAGATCGTGCTTAAGAGCCCTATACCAAGTGACAAAGTCAGTAAATAATAGGCAAGGAAACCAGAGGCACGAATCAATGTCCATGTTGACAAATAGTCATTCATTTAGAAACCGCTCCCTTCAAGGGTGGTTATCTGGTGGTTTTGATCTACTAAAAGTATCGAATAATTTGGAGATATATTTGCTAGCACATTCAAAAGATTTTGTCCGCTTTCCATAAAGCAAAGTTTTGCCATTACTTCTGCATCAAGGCAGTGCTCAGTGATAACGGTTGCTTGAATCAAATTAGATTCAATCGGGAGTCCTGTTTTTCCATTTAATAAATGATGCTTTTTCTCGTCTCCTTGCATCCAGCTTCGGTACACCACATTAGAGGTGGCAACTGCTCCATTCTTGATGGAGAATTGCGCGATTTCCTCCTTGGGATTATTCGGATGGCTGACACCGATTTTCCACTCCCTTTCTCCTTTAGACCAGATATCCATATCACCACCGCCATCCACGATCCCGGAGGAGGCTTTTCCCATCGTCTTTAACCACCGTGATGATGCTTGAACCGCGTATCCTTTACCAATGCCGCCAAGATCAAGCTGTCCGTCTGAAATTCTGGTCGCTGTACCGGCATTGGAGTCAAGTTTAAAAGGAGCAATACTGTTAACATCTATTTGGGGCATTTCATAGTTGGCAGGTACACTGGACTGGAAAGGGAACGAGTGGCCATATCCGTGATATTGTAACTGACTTAGCAAGTAGGGTGAAAAGAGCCCGTTTGTAAGACCACGGTAATTTTCTGCTCGTGACAAGACATCTAGTAACGGAGGTGAATTAGGGATGGTTTCCCCTAGTTGCAGTCTGTTTAATGTTTCAAGTTCATTTTCTGAGTTAAAGCGAGACCATTCTTTTTCAACATATTTGATCCATCCACCGATGACATCTTTCCAATTATTGAGTTGACAATCGGTTACTGCAATATAAAAGTTCGTATTCATTGCCTCAAAAGCTAAAATATCTAATTCATCATGAACGGCTGGTTTGGCGATCACTTGAAACCGCACCTCCAGAAACACCGTTTATTTCATAGTTAGACCAGTCTAGTTGAGCATATTTTTTTTCTTCAGGACTCATGGATTTAGTAACGACCGGATTCGAAGTTTGTTGGTTTTGGTTCGTTTGAGTTCCACCAATTTGGGATATAACAAAAGCAGATAGGGCAGTGCCTGTCACCCCAATGATCCACTTTGATTTATTTGATTTGGCCATGATTTTTCACCTTCCTTAAATAGATTGTAAGACGATCGTTTGCTTTGTTTTGTCCCAGTTTACTCGGTAACCAAGGGCATTTGCGGCCACAGAAATTGGGATATAGATGGAATTTTCAAGTGCGACCGCTTGGACAGGCATAGGCGTTTTTAGTTGGTTTACGTAAGCTGCATTTGAACCGGCTTTAACGATTAATTCCTGATTTCCTTTGTTTATGCTGCAAATTTGGCTTTGCGGGTAGTAATGGGTGTTTGCTCCTAGAAGCTGTCCGATTTCCTCCGCTGAAACCAGCAATTGTCCATCTTGGGGGATAAAGTAAATTCTTTTTTCAGTGTAATTGACTGAAACCAATAATTCTGAAGGTGTTTCGATCGGAAGAGGATGATCAGCTGTGTTTCTTGGTTGTTTGGACCAAATGTACCAGTAGTCTGTTTGATTTGTGATGACTTCTTGGTTCGTGGATTTCCATTCGGTTTCATCATCGTCGGCATCTTCGTAATGTTCTTTTTGATAATACTCGTGCTTTTCGTGATCGTCGTCATCATCATNNGAGGACAAGGGCAATTTTTTTCCATTTTTTCAGCAATTTTCATTCACTCCTTTGTTCTTTTCTTGCAGTTTAGACGATAACACTGAAAAGAATCTGAAATGGTTATGGTAAAATGGAAAAAAAGGTAGGGGTATTTTAATGAATCCAGTTAATGATCGTATAAAAGAGGGTTTAAAGATTTTATTTGTCGGCTTTAATCCAAGTATTCGTTCCAGTGAAACCGGGCATCATTTCGCCAATCCCAACAATCGGTTTTGGAGAATTCTTCATGAATCCGGACTGACTCCTAGGAAATTCGAAGCAACAGAAGATGACCTGTTATTGGATGTCGGCTATGGAATTACCAATATTGTCGAAAGACCGACCAAGGCTGCTGATGAAATCACTAAGGAAGAATATCAGGAGGGTAGGGAAATATTAAAACAGAAAATTTCCTTTTTAAAACCTAANNGTGGTTTGTTATGTCGGGAAGGGAGTGTACCAACAATTTAGCGGTCGAAAAACGGCCCCATGGGGAGTTCAGAAAGAAGCGGTTATCCCTGGAACGGTTGATTTTGTAGCACCATCTTCAAGTGGTTTGGTTCGAATGCGGTTGGAGGAAATGGTTGAGATATATAAAGGGTTGAATAAATTTTTATAAAAAAACATCGACGGTTTCAGTAATCCGTCGATGTTTTTTGCCTTTTGCAAGTAAAGGTTGAGTTTTCGCAAGCAAATGGATCATTTTCGTAAATAATCGATCCCATATCGCAAGTTACACCTTTCCAAATTTTTTTTGATAATGAGCCAAGGCTATTAACGGAAAAATGTACCGATAACTGTGATAGTGAATGTAAAAAGCTCCGCCCATACCCTGACCTTTCGGATAATCTACAGTCCAATCTTCACGTTCCAGTGAATTTACTAAATAAGTAATTCCTTTTTGGATTTCCGGAGTTGGCCGGTCAGCAGCCGTCATTAATGCATCAAGCATCCATGCGGTATGAGTCAAGGTGCTGGCGCGGAGCGGGACATACGNNAATTTGCTTCATCCAACTGATGGCTTTTTGGATACTAGGATCTGTTTTCGAAATCCCAACACTTACTAATCCGGTTACAGCAGCCCACGTTCCATACGTATAACAAATTCCCCATCTGCCATACCAAGAGCCGTCTTTACGCTGGTCTTTTAGCAGCCATTTTACCCCTTTACTGAGAACTGAATGGTTGTGAGGAAGGTTTGTATAATTACCGAAAAATTCTAGTGTGCGCCCCGTCAAATCAGCACAAGATGGATCCAATAGCAAAAATTTTCCTTTTTCAAGAGGTAGGTATTCTAACATCTTGGAATCCGTATTTTTTTCAAAGGCAGGCCAGCCGCCATCATCATTTTGCATCGATAATGTCCAATTAATTCCCCGTTCCCAAGAAGGGAGTTGTTCCGAAGCCATTTTCGAAATAGAGCGGAGGGAGGCTGTTGTGTCATCTACATCCGGCAAAATGTTATTCACATCGGAAAATCCCCACCCACCTGGGAGGCTAGTTGGGTTATGAACCACCCAATCACCAAATTTCTTATGTTGGTGGTTAAGTAGATATTGGTTAGCATTTGCCACCATATGGTCGTTAGCTGGAACTCCTGCGGATTGAAGCGCAACACTAATTAATGAGGTATTCCACACATTTGCAGTTGTATATTGCATATGTGGGAGCCCATTAATGTCGCATTTCATCGATTGAATTCCCTCAATGGCATTTGTAATGACAGGGTCCGTTTTCTTATACCCCAGTGATAGCAAAGCGAAAATCATTAGGAAGGTGCAGCTGTAATAACTTAAGAAAGTACCATCTGGTTCAATTCGATCTAACATATATTTTTTTGCACGTTCTATGGCCAAACTCCGCAATTCATGGGGAACCCCCACTAAGCTTTTTACTCCATCTTCCATGAAACTAAACAGGGAGCGCCACTCCGATGAACGAACCCAGTCATCTTCGTACTCTCGATTCAGATGTAAATCAGATAAATCTGGTGTTTTGGCTGTCTTAATGGAAAATTTTTTTGCTGCCAAAATCATGATAGGGGTTAGGTTGGCTCTGCCGAATACCGAAATAGAATAAAAGTTGATCGGAAATATTTGCGGCAGAAGTATTACTTCTATCGGCAGTGGTGAAAATGAAGGCCACTGATATTGCCCGGTTAAGGCCAGCATGATTTTCGTATAGGTACCTACTTCACTAATCCCACCATTTGCCAAGATAAATCTTTTAGCGCTCCGTAGCCGTTTGTCCTCTTTCGGATAATAGCCTGAAAAGAGTAGGGCGTAATAGGCCTCCAGCGTCGCAGTAAGATTCCCTTTTCCTTCATCATAAAAAAGCTTCCATGCCCCGTTGCTTTCTTGTTTACTTAAGATTCTTTTACAAAGCCCTTTGATTAATTCTTCATCATGTATCTCCAATGTCCGTAATAAAATGATCATATACGAGTCTGTAGATATGCCGGTATCAAATGGATAAGCCCATGAGCCATCGGGAGATTGATCCTTTTTAAGCTGTTCCTTAATCCAATCTATTCTTGCTTTCACATCAGTCATCCTGAATATCCTTCCTCTCCCAAAAAGATCCTCTAGGCTATACATATTCCTTTGCCACAAAGAGAATTCGTAAGGGAGGGAAACTGTGAATTTTATAAAAAGAAATCGTGAGTTGTCACTCCTTGAGCGCATACGGGATGAATTAAAAAGAAAAAACAAAATTCCCCCAGGAACCTCACATCATTTGACGATACATGATCGAAAGCTGTTGGAGAAAATTAGAAATCAAACAAAGGAATTCAACTTGAACAATGTCACTCGAACAAAAGCCTATTTGGAATTCTACTTGAAGCATCCGGAGATCCAGTGGGCTTTTTTGGGGCACATGGTGTCGCGCAATGGCGGATATAACATGACCGATTTAAAAGGAGAACTGTTAACACGGCTAATGTCTAAAAGAGATTGTAATAAGTTTTTTTCGTTTTTAGAGCGAGGGAATTGGCTGATTTTTCAGGATGTGTACCCTCAATTTCTAGTTTATGAGGAAAGCTTACGTCAACATAAACCATTGTTTTATTTATTTTCCTATTTAAATGTGTCCACCTTTATGGAAACCATTTGGAATTTTTTTTGGAAGGAGCAAGATCGCTATATTCACTGTATCGCTCTGGTCATCAACGAGCAAAGCTATCTTGAGAAAAGGGTCGTGCAAAATTCGGTTTATCAAAAGGATGTCTTGAATAAATTCGAATTTTATTTACAGGATTGGCTTTCATTTAATCATATATTATTTCCCCATGGCGAGGGTGATCTAAAGGGACAGACCCTGCACCAATTTGAATCAGTAAATGAACGCATTCTGCTTGGTAAAAGGCTTTATACTATTTTATTTAAGGATCAAGCATTTCTAAAAAGAGCAGTAGAGTGGGCAAAAAGTCATCCGCACACAGGATCGCGAAAGGATTATTGGCCACATATATTCAATCATGTTCACGAAGGGATTCCGGGATTGTCTTATCCGCTGCGGTTAAAATCCTGTCAACTTAGAAAAGGGGCAAGACGGTTTTACAGCCCAACTCTTGAAAACGCTTGGAAAAATGTCAGCCAACCAGAAGCAGAACAAGGTGATTGGTTTGAGGATTGGCGTGTTGTGGATTATTTAATCGAAGATGATGAAATGATAGATGGGGAGATTAAGAATGAATACTGTAAAACACTTGAACGGCTCGAAATTGCCGCAGTTGCCAAAAAAACGATTAACTTTTTGGAATAAGAACTATGTGGTATGTGCAATCATTGCCACATTTATTGCTACTTATTTAGATCATTACTTCGTTACCAAGGGGATATATGAATTTCCTTTTAGACCATTCCCTGAACTTTTTTCTTTTAACATTGGCTTTACCGGAATCATCCTGCCATTATTTATTATCGTTTTTCTTCATATTCTTTCACAAGTAAATAACTGGGGAAAAGCAGGAATCATCTTATTGATCAGTTTACTGGTTCCGATTTTTGAAAAATTATCTGAGGAATTTGGGTTGTTTATTCACTCTGAAAACTGGCAGCATTCCTATTCCATTTATGGGTATTTACTGTTTTTAATGTTTATATATGCACTGTCGCGTTTCTTAAATAAAATACAAAAAGCCGAGGCATAAGTCTCGGCTTTCGTACCCCTTCCGTCCGTACAGTGGTTAAGTGTCCCGCAACAAGCGAATGTTCGGAAGGGGTACTACTATTGTAACACGATTGTAGTGAAAATATAAATGGGTAAAAGCGCCAATACTTTCTTTTCTCCTTTGAAAAGTGTATGATAAAAATGATTTTTACATAAGGAGAGATGAAAATGGCTAAAAAAGGATACATAGTAATGGAAAACGGCGAAAAAATCGAATTCGATTTATTCCCAAATGAAGCACCTGGTACAGTTGCAAACTTTGAAAAATTAGCAAACGAAGGTTTCTATGACGGTGTTATTTTCCACCGAGTCATTCCTGGATTCGTAAGTCAGGGAGGCGACCCTACTGGAACTGGTATGGGTGGTCCTGGCTACTCAATCAAATGTGAAACGGAAGGAAATCCACATAAGCATGTTCCTGGATCACTTTCTATGGCGCATGCGGGAAGAGATACAGGCGGCAGCCAGTTCTTTATCGTGCATGAATCACAACCACATTTAAACGGTGTTCATACAGTTTTCGGTCAGGTAACTTCCGGACTAGATACTGCGAAAAATATGAGAAACGGCGATAAAATGGTGGAAGTTAAGGTTTTTGACGCTGAATAATTTGTTTTAAAAGAGGGCTTATGAACAGCCTTCTTTTTTTATTTGTAAAGTAGAAAACTTAGGGGAAAATATCTTCAAAAGTTCCACTTTTGGAGGTAAATATGAAAAAATTAGCTATTCTCTTGTTGCCCTTTTTACATTATTTGTTTTGCCACCCTGTCCATGCTGAAGAAGCAGAACCTAAAAGTCTAATGGCGGCTATTATCATAGACGACTTTGGCGGTGGAACCGGGGGAGTAAGAGACTTTTTGGAAGGTGAAATTCCGATAACTGCCGCTGTCATGCCCTTTACGGAAAGCTCCAGAAAACATGCGGAATGGGCCCATCAAAACGGGTTTGAAGTGATGATTCATTTACCGATGGAACCAAAAAGGGGAAAACGCTCTTGGCTGGGTCCTAAGCCAATAACCAATGATCTGGGGCCAGAAGAGGTAAAGCAGCGTGTCTATGAAGCCATCAAGAGTGTCCCATATGCAGTTGGACTTAATAACCATATGGGATCACTTGCAGTAGAAAATGAAGAAATTGTCCGGGCAATCGTTGAAGTTGCTAAAGAAAAAAGGCTGTACATTATCGATAGTGGCACCAGTCCAAAATCAAAATTTCCACAATTAGCAAAAGAGATGGGAGTTCCACTTTTAAAACGAGACGTATTTCTTGATGATATCTCTTCCTCTTCTCATGTCCGAAAACAAATGGTACAACTGGCCAAAGTAACCGAAATCAAAGGAAGAGGAATCGCCATTGGTCATGTTGGTGTAACTGGTAAAGTATGTTCTGTAGGAATATTTCAGTCAATGGATGAATTTGAAAAACGACATATTAAGATCGTTCCTGTCTCTGAACTGTTCTCTGATACACTGATTGAGAAAAATTTTATTCCATAAAAAGGCAACCTTCGGTTGTCTTTTTTAATTCAATACAATCGCCACAGTACACTCATGTCAGCATACAAAAATGTGAAAGATGAGAAGCACCGTTATTATATTCTAAAACAAAAGTCAGATGTATTTCATGCCATGAAGAGCTTTTTTCAAAAAGAAGAATTAAAGCAATATGCGTAATTAGAAGCAGGCAACTGAATTATTTGTAGAACCCCAATAATTAGACATAACGAGTGCTATAGTTAACGATCAAAGCTGTCATTGAACGGCAAACAAAAGATCTTGCTGACTACTAGTTCATAAACCAAAAACAGGGCATGGAAATTTCCTATGCCCTGTTTTTATTTATTTGATCTACCCTGAAATAACTGTGGATAACTGTTATTTCATTCATTGATGTACCAATTTTTTTGCATGTATGTCTGTTAAAGAATAAGATTCTATCATGAAAAAAATTCCAATAATAGAATCTCAATAATAATAATTGGGTAGGATTATATTGTATGGGGTGCAACTTTTTTGTATGGTAACAATATTCTTTGTGGTGTTAAGAGATCATTTTAATAAAAATTAAGCAAGTTTTTTTCAAGTAACTAAGCAGTTGATATGAAACTAGAGGAAGAACAGTTATTGAATTAGATTCTCTCTTTTCACCTTTTCCACAGCTTCATCTCTTCCTTGTACCTGTAGTTTAGAATAGATAGTGGAAATGTAGTTTCTTATAGTTCCTTCAGATAAGTGTAACTTTTGAGCAAGTATTTTATTACGAGTTCCCTCAATCAATCCACGAAGTATTTCCAATTCTCTTTCGGTTAGTTCATAAGGATTTTTAACTTTAGTCCCCATCTGATTTTCAAGTAATTGTTGTGCAACATCTTGTGTGATTATCGTTCCACCACCATAAATTAGACGAATCGTTGCTGCCAATTCCTTTGGATTAACGGATTTTAGAATGTATCCTTCTGCTCCAATACGCAGAGCTGTAGCCGCATAAGACACATCCTCAATAGTTGTAATCATAATAACACGTATATGTGGCCAAGTTTCTTTCACTACTTTTGTAGCAGTTATGCCATCCATTTCTGGCATGTTAATATCCATTAATATAATATCGGGACAATTTTTCTGGCAATCCTCAATTGCTTGTTTTCCGTTTCCAGCAATAAATACCTGAAAATCTTTTTCTTCTCCCAACAACAACCTTAAACTTTCGCGGACTAGCGGCTGATCATCCACTAAAAGAATTTTAATTTTATGACTGCCCTCGTTTGTCTGATTTGGAATCATACAGGTTATAATTGTACCCTCATCCATCTGAGTGTCGATATAGAACTTGCCTTGTAACATAGCAAGACGTTCCCTCATACTTGAAAGTCCATATCCATATTGAATTTTTTCGCTTCCTTTTCCGTTATCTTGTACCTGTAGCATTATTTGAGCAGGGGCATATTGTAGAAGAACTTGAATGGAACTAGCCTTACCATGACGGGTAGCATTAGTTATAGTCTCCTGTAAGCATCGATACAATGTAAGCTTAGCCTGCTTCATTACTGGATAAGGTTCACCCATTGTACGAAAAATAACATGCACTCCTGAATTTGTTTTAAATTCTTCAATGATTTGAAGAAGAGAACGATCCAATGGCAAATTTTCTTCTAAGGGATCCATTTGATGCACTTGCCGTCTAATATCTTCCAATCCAGTTCTAGCAAGTTTTATCATGCTTTGTAGCTTGGTATTTCCTTCATTTGAAGAAATATGAGAGCTCAGAGTTTCCATTCCTAAAATCATAGAGGTAAAGGAATGCCCAATTGTATCATGAAGTTCACGTGCCATACGATATCGTTCTTCCAGAAGAGTCATTTTTTCGATTTGTGATGAATATTGTTCCAGAATCGAATATTGCTCTTCAATTAGTTTTAGCTTTTGCTTAATTGCATTAATAGAGATAGCCCCCATTTGTAGAGAGAAGCTAATTCCATAAAATATAAGTGCATCCATTAGGCTTTGCCAAATCTTGGGGCTTGTTAGTGATGAAACTACCGAGTCACCCGCAATTAAAATAAACAAAATCACAGAAATAGGAAAAGAAAATAAATGTTGTTTACCTCGAGAATAGAACGCCATTGTAAAAAGGATTGGGGCAAATAACCTAGGCAACTCTAAATGATAGGCAAGAAAAAGGGTAAAACCACCGGCAACAAAACACTCAGTTATCAAATATCGGTAATAATGTCTTCCAGCAAATAAAAATGGGATTGTACTGCAAAGGAGAAGAGGAATACAAACCAACCAAAAAGAAAAATTTGATTTGTCTCTATACATAAAAATGATAACTAAAATAATCCATAACGTTCGTAAAGTAAAAATGGACCAATCTTGCCATGACAATCTAATTTTGAAAAAACGCATCCGAACAGCTCCAATCAATTAAAAAATATATGTGATTAAAATGATATAAAAAAGCAAGTTTTCTATGTCATATCAAGGTTATTACATTTTGTAACTAGAGATTATGACAGCTGCTTTGTTAGATTGAGATTGTCTGAGACGCTTCCAAAATAAATTATATCTCATTCAAATTACTAATAAAAGGAGTGAAAGTCATTGTCGTTACTTCGAATAAGTAACCTTACTAAAAAGATTGGGAACAAGACCATTGTAGACCATTTATCTTTCGAAATGGATAAAGGGGAAATTTTAGGTCTTCTCGGTCCCAATGGAGCTGGAAAAACATCCACAATTCGTATGATTGTAGGTCTGGTTAGCAAAACTGAAGGAAAGGTATTCATTAATGGAAAGGACACTTCTCTTCACTTTGAGAAAGCAATGAAGCAGGTTGGAGTTATTGTAGAAAATCCTGATTTGTATAAATACTTATCTGGATATGATAATTTAGTTCATTTTTCAAGAATGCATTCAAATGTAACACGAAAAAGAATTAGTGAAGTTGTCTGCTTAGTAGGACTGGAGCACAGTATTAACGATAAAGTCAGTACCTATTCACTTGGTATGAAACAAAGACTAGGTCTTGCCGTTGTTTTGCTTCATAAACCTTCCTTACTTATTCTAGATGAACCAACTAATGGACTTGATCCGGCTGGTATCCGTGAATTGAGGGAACATTTACTATCCATCGTAAAAAACGAGGGTGTAGGAGTTATGATCTCAAGCCATTTAATGTCGGAGATGGAAATGATGTGTGATCGAGTGGCGATTTTAACCAAAGGCAAGTTGATAGGCATCCATAATGTAACGGACATGGTGGAAGATGAATGTTCAGAAGTTGGATTTGAAGTCGATCGCCCGGATTATGCTATACAAGTACTTCAATCTTTAATGTCTGGAAAAGCAATTATCATGGATCGAAAACAAATTAAGGTACGCATTCCTAAAGAACGCATACCTGAAATAAGTAAAAAGCTGATGGATGCAGGCATTAATGTATATAATGTCCAAACTGTCAAAAAGACACTTGAGGACAAGTTTATCGAAATTACAGGAGGGAATATCCAGTGAATCTAATACGTAATGAAAATATGAAAATATATAAACGTAAGCGCACTTGGGTTATGGTCGCATTAGTCATAATGTACGTATTAATCCAGATTATTAATATTAAAACATCAGAAGATACTGCTTTCGGAAAAGATTGGAGGACTAAGCTGGAAGAGGAGAATATTTTACTTAATAAGGAATTAGAGAAATCAAATACGTTGATAATTGAAGAGAAGCAAGCTAAGAAAAAATTGTTACTGAATCAATATTATTTAGAAAAGAATATTCCTCCACACACAAATGCATGGAGTTTTGCCGTTGGTCAAATTAGTAATATTATTTTTGCGGTGTCACTTATTGCAATTATTATAGGAGGGGAAATTGTTGCAGCTGAGTTTGGTTCTGGAACAATCAAACTTTTACTAACCCAGTCAGCTAGTCGAACGAAAATCTATTTTGCTAAATATACCGGTGCCATATTGTTCGGGCTTTTTTTAACAGTAGTTGGCATATTGACGGCTATATTATTTAGTAGTTTCATATTTGGGTTGGATGGATTAGGTGATAAGTACTTTTTTGTAAAGGATCAAACTGTTATAGGAGTTCCTGTCCTCATTGCATTGATAGGTAGTTATCTATTAAATATTCCGTTTCTGTTTCTGGCCATCACATTGGCATTTATGATCTCCGCAGCTTTCAAGAGTACAACATTTTCCATCGTTATCTCCATTCTAGTAACATTAGTAGGATTTATACTATCTATTGCAATGAATGGATGGAATTGGACGAAGTATTTCGTCTTTTCACATACAGACCTTACCCAATTCATATTCGGCACACCTTCAGTTGAAGGAATGACATTAGGTTTATCAGTAGGATTTATTATCTTACATCTATTGATACTCCATCTGATATCATACCCCAATTTTGTCAAACGTGACGTAGCTTAGCAAAATACAGCTAATGGGAAGTCACAGATCTAAATCTGGAAGGATGGAGAATATATGAAAAAATTATTGCTGTTTTTCGTCATTCTATCTATGTTAACTCTTATTTCAGCGTGTACACAAAAATCAACTACGAAGGAAGTTGAACTGTCAGTAAAAGATATTTCAAATCTTGTTATTAACAATAGAAATGGAGAGGTAGAAATTGTAGGCCATTCGAACTCCGAAAAGATAGAGGTCACTGCACAAGCAAAGGCTAAGGGCATCAGTATGGATAAACTTAAATTTAGTTTAAAAGAACGAAAAAACACCGCCTATTTAGATGCTACATTTGATGGTCAATTTTTTGCGACGGGTTCTGGATCAGTTGACCTTCAAATTAAGATACCAAAGCACCTTCAGGTAGACATTCAATCCCATAGAGATGGAAATATTAGTATATCTGATGTGTCTTCCGCTATTGAAATTGAAAATGTAAACGGTGATATTAATGTATCAAGCTCAAAGGGACCTTTACGAATCGAGAATAGGGATGGCGATATGGAAATTCGAGAGATTGGTTCAAAGGTTACACTAAATAATAAAAATGGGAAGATTCAAGCGATGAACATAGATGGCTCCATCGATTTAAAAAATAGAGACGGTAATCTATCCCTTCATAATATTCATTCAGATATAAAAATAATGAATCTTAATGGACACATCAAAGTCGATCAAATAGATGGATCAGCTAAAATTCATGTTGGAGACGGTTCCCTTGATATAAATGATGTATCTAAAAATGTAGAAATCACTCAGACTGGAAATGGGAAGGTTACTTTCAATAATATTAAGGGGAATGTAACAAGAAATAAAAAATAAAT
>NZ_JBALNY010000175.1:0-7740 GCF_036962145.1 Bacillus sp. JJ1764
TAACACAGCCTATTTTTTAAAAGAAATAGCAAATTTTGGGGTGATTAATGATGGATGATTTTCGTTTCTCGCATCGTCTAAAGGTTCGTTACTCAGAGATTGATGGACAAAAAATTGTGTTTAACGCCCATTATTTAACCTATATTGATGTGGCGGTAACGGAATATTTTCAGGAGGGGCTTTGCTTAGATTTAAACAGCAGCGACTTTGACTTTGTCTTAGCCAAATCCACTTTGGAATATAAGAATTCCGCTCATTTGAATGATTGGCTGAATATCTGGTGCAAAATGTCCACGGTCGGCACCTCCAGCATGGTGATGAATTGCATGATTACTGTAGAAGGAGAAGACACTCCAATTCTATTAGCTGAGATCATTTATGTTAGCTATGACCCTGAAACTAAAACAACTAGACCAGTGCCGAAATATGTACGGAATAGGATCGAGGAATTTGAAGGTGGAAGTCTTTAACATCATTTCCACATTTACATCTAAAAAAATGACTATCAATCCAATGCTTGATAGTCATTTTTTACTGTTATGCATGTACCGACTTGAACAAATTCGGCTCTAAAAAGTAAAGAATCGTGTCAGCCACAGCTTCACCTGTTAGATCCTGCCAAGCCTGCTTGTAGAACATAAGTTGACTGCTATAAAATTCCTGCAGCTTATCATAGTCCTCCGCATGTTTTGCCCGGTCTGTTTTGTAATCGACTATGGTCCATAAGTCGTTTTTCTTATAGATAAGATCAATTGTCCCCTTCACCCAAAATGGATATTGATCCTCAGGCCGGGTGGAAATAGAAGTGTACAAAGGATTCCCCTTCTCCAGCTTAAGAGTAAAAGGGACTTCGGTTAACACCATATCAGCAAGCCGTAAATCATCCCATAGTGAGGAACTTTTTAAATTCTTAACATGCTTCCACACTTCAGGCTCTTTTTCCAACGAGATGTTGTATTTGAATAAAGTGTTCTTTATGAAATGTTCAAGGTCATGTCCATGCACCGCTTTGTCAAATACATCATGAATCACGGTACCCCAATCTTTTCCCCCGCCAGATTCCCGTTCAATCGTGATTTGGGCATAATCCTTTTCTTTTGTCGGTGACCATTGATCATAGGTTTTCACTTTACTTTGATGTAGCCAAAGATCTTTACAACCTGTTCTTGCTTGAAATTCACTTAATGTAATCTCATAAGGCGCCGTTTCCGTCCCACAGATATCAAGTTCTGGAATTTCCAGTTCTTCCACCATTTCCATTCCAAAGAGGATATTCCATGGATTTTTCTTATTTCCGCCGTTAGAGCTGATGATCAGTGCTTTCTCTGCCCGGGTTGCCGCTACATAAATGATTCGCAGCTCCTCTTCCGTTAAATAATTCAACTCCTCTGCCTTATGAATTTCCCAATTAGGAGGAATCGCCATTTCCTTTACTTGGAAACCGCTATCGGTGGCAAAAGTAAAGTACCCTTTAGAACATTGGTCTTCCCGTTTAATATGCTTTGTAAGGAACGATTCAGGGTTTACCTGTTTTGCAGGATGTGCTAAAAAGACAATCGGTGCTTCAAGTCCCTTTGCTTTATGAACGTTCATAATTCTAACTGTGTCCGCCTCTTCTTCCATGTTGGCTACAGCCGTTTTTTCAAAAATTAATTCTGTCAATTTATTCATAACTTGATGGAACGTTGTATGACCTTCTGCTTCCTGTTTGCGAAGAGCCTCGATGATTTGCAAAAGACTAATATAGGTACGCTTGTTTCTGCCAAATGTTAAAAGCAACGGATAGAAACCAACCGCCTCCATTATTTTTTCAATCGCAGTGGTTGGAGCGAGATTTCGGATCATCTTTTGAAAAGACTGTAATTTCGTTAAGGCTGTTTCAAACTTTGCTTTTATTTCAGGGAACAGTCCCTCAGGAATCTCTGAATAGATGGAAAATCTTCCACCGAGTTCCTTCCATTGATATAATTCCTGATCACTAAAGCCAAAAAAGATTCCGCGTAACACTGCTACCAAACTAACTTGATCCGTTGGGTCTAAAAAGGATCTGAGCAAGATCCATAAATCCTGGAATTCTCTGGTTTCTCCAAGGATGACCTCACCACTGATACTTACTGGGATTCCGGCATTCTCAAGGATATTGGCATAAACGGCAATCCCGTCATTATATCGTGTAAGCACCATGAAGTCCTTTGCTCGATGACCTTGCTCCATTAAATGATGGATCGTCTTGGCAATATTATCAGCATCACAAGAAATGACTTCTTCCTTCTTTTTAATATCTGCTGGCACAGATAACATTTTTACACCTGTAAAACCTGTACCATCATCTTCATGATAGGAAATTAACGGGCGATAAGCAGCTTGATAAATGGTTTCCACTTCAGGCAACTGTTTTTTAAACACCTTATTCAATTCAGAAGTGACCGAATCGACTGTTCGGAAATTCGTCGTCAGTTGCAGTACCGAACCGCCATGCTCCTCGATTAACTGTTTAACCCGATTATATGTATCAATATCAGCACGTCTGAAACGGTAGATGGCCTGTTTCGGGTCACCAACAACAAATAATGAACCACTTCTTGGCTTGCAGTTCGTCCATATCTTTTCTTCAATATTTTCACTTGTTAAAAAAAACATAATTTCAGCCTGAATTGGGTCGGTGTCTTGAAATTCATCAACAAGTAAAAAACGATATTTCCCTTGAAAATAGCTTCGGACTTCTGCATTTTCTTTTAACAGCTTAGAGGTATGCATCATTAAATCTTGAAAATTTAATAGGGACCGTTCCTTTTTCAGCTGCTCATAGGTTGTCACTGCTTCCTTAAGAAATTCAATAATAATGGGATGGCAATATTCCTTCCATGCCACAATCAGCGGTTTTATTTTCACTTCGAACTCCGAAGTCATTTTTTCTTCATAGAATTTGGCATCCTCTTTTGACAGCCAGCGGTTATAGGTGGGCTTCAAATTTTTATCGAAAAAACTGAAAATCCCAATTAGCTCCTTATCCTTTGAAGAGTCGATAAACCGATCCTTTTGAATCGCCATGACAATCGCTTTTTGCAGGGAATCATACCCCTTGTCAGGCTCCTGATCGGGGATGCTTTTTCGGGCTTCATTGACCAATATCATAAATGATTGATAAGCATCAAACAGTTCTGGCTTCTCATTGGTTTCCGTCACCCACTCAACATCGGAGAATTCTCTAACATCCTTCAACCATTTGAAAAGATGATCCATGGATATCCCTAATTCCTCCATCCGATCGAATTGGCTTGGATCATTATCGAGTAGGTTCTCTAAATGCCTCTGCCAAGCTTCTTCTAAAACATCGGTATCATCAGCATCCTCTAACTCTTTAAAGGTTAAATCCAACTTTGCTTCAATCGGGCGCTCCCGCAGCAATTTTGCACAAAATGCGTGGACCGTTCCCAAATAACAGCACTCAATATTCTGTAATGCCACACCCAATCGAAATTGTGCGTCAAGGTCAGCTTCCTTTTTCCACGCATCCTCCAATTTAGCTTGAAAGCGAACCTTTAATTCATCAGCTGCTTTTCTCGTAAAGGTAATCGCCACAATTTCTTGGATTTCTGCTGTACCTGTGTAAATTAGATTTACCATCCGGTCCACCAGACTAGTCGTTTTTCCGGAACCAGCTCCTGCTTCCACTAGAAAGTTGGTCCCGAGATTCAGTTTAATTTGATCGCGTGCAGCATGATCTAAAATAACCTTAGTCATAGCCCCTCACCCCCTTTAATTTCTGGTTCGTAAATTTAGTCTCCATTATTTCTTTCGGATAAAAATGTCGCCGGCAGACAAGTTTAAATTCGCAAAATTTACAGTCATTTGCATCATCCGTCATCTCAAACTGTCCGTTTCTGATGAGATCAATTAGTTTTTCTAAAATATCTGTTCCATTGGTTCTTAATGTTTTGTCTTGCTTGCGGGTATACCGCTCGGCCATTCCCTTCACCGTTGGGAAATAATAAGAACTTTCTGTAACTGATCCCTCATCTAGACCCAAATGCTGTTCAATCGCCAAGGCGTAAATCATGTGCTGAAGCTGACGGCCACCATTAAAAGCGCCATTTTTCTTATAGCCATACGTGCTGCCAGTTTTGTAGTCAATAATGTGATAGAATCCATCCTTCGACTGGTCCACCCGGTCAACGATCCCGGCAATTTTCACTTCCCCGGAAGGAAGCTTAATCACCGCCGGTTCCCTATCTTCCAAGCCAAATGAATATTCAAAATGGAGTGGTTGATAGTCCTCACTGTGACGTTCCTCTTCTTTTAAGAAAATTTTGCAGCATTCCAATAGATCGTTCAGTTCACGTATATAAACACGCTCATTTGGCGGAGGAAGAATTTCCCGTTGCTGCTCAATCAGTCCTGTTGCCAGTATTATCAACTGGTCTAAATGAAGGGCATAATTAGGCTTCACTTTTCCCTGTGTTAATCCCTTGTAAAATTGTTCAAAAATACTGTGCAATAGACTTCCACGTGTCGCCGGGTCCAGCCATTTATGGGCATCAAAACTGATCTCCTCAACTGGCTTTACTCTTAAAACTTCCTTTAAAAAATACGAGTATGGACATTTAGCTAGTGTTTCAAGCCTTCCTGCACTCATGGTTTTATCTGGATTTAAGCGTGGGTCATGGTGATCAACATTAAGGTGTACCACCCCGTCAAATTCCGTCACATGGTTTGAATGACGCGCGATCTCGGCTAAAATTCCTTTATTGATCGGATAAAAATGCTTCAGGATCCCTTCCGATACTAGACCGGTTGAGTCATTCGTCAATTTTTCATTCCAAAATTCCTTGTCTTCAAAAATATCATTCGCAATGATAGAAGACTGTAAGGTTTTTAACTGCTTAAATTCTGCATCCTGTTGACCTGTCATCAAACGGTAGCACTGTAATACGATAAAGGCGGGATTGACTACCCGATTACCATTCATATCATAGTTGCAATAGCTAATAAATACCCTACCGGTTGAATGAGCAAGAAGCTGCAATAAGCTATATAAATTAACTTTTCCTTGATCTCTTAATAATGGGAGGTCCCTGTTTATCTCCATTCTCTCTTGATCAAGCAGCAACGGGTCTTCACTTGAATTACCTGGGAACTTTTTATTATCCACCCCTACAACAAACACATTAGACCGGCTGTTGTATAAGCCGTTTTTATACGAATCAATATGTAAATGTCCCGGCTTTGATCGCGATTGGTTGACCCGAATGGATAACAATAAATCCTTTACCTTTTCAAATACATCGTAGGCAGGCAAGGTTTCGTCCGCAAAAGCAGAAATTTTCTCGATTTCCTCGATTAGAGCTGTTTTGGACACCTCATCAAGTGCCGAGTTTGTTTTGGAATGATTGGTTAAAACATAGGCAATACCTGATAAGCAATTTTTGTAATTCATCTGGGTTTGGTACGGCGGCAGCTTTTTAAAAATACCAGATAACCATCGCTTTAACACGATAAGTTCACTTACTCGCATTTCATCTTCATCTAACTGTTCTATTTCAGCATTAATTAGGGACAGGTATCGGTCTTGTGACCAACCTACTTGTAAATCTCTTAAGATTTTGGCGATCCTGCCTTTGGTCGGTACCGCTTCACCTAGTTCTAGTAAGCCTTCATTCAGTAGATTCAGTAATTCTTGGACACTGTAATTTGACTGAATCCAGTTTATTAACCCGGAAACTAATCGGCCTGGACGGCTAAATGATACGGAAAGACCTTCTCCAAAAGTGACAGGGAGATCGATTTTTTGCGATAGATGAAAGAAAAGGGTACTATAATCACCTGGGCTTGTGTAATAAACTACACTTTCATCAAGAGGCGTTGTTGACGTCTTTATTTGCGCCAAAATTTGTTTTACTTCTAATTCCTCGGTTTTCGCTGTGAAAATCCGTACATTCTCTGCCTTTTGTGCGCCATCTTGCTGATAAAGATAGCTTAAGGTTGTCGGCTCTCCCCAGCGAATGGAGCTCAGACTTGTTCCTTCTGGAAGGTCAATGCCCAATACGGGCGCAAGTGGAAGTTTCGTAGTGGATTCAGGTAACATTTTTGCCAGTAATTGCTCTTCCAAATGGAATAGTTGAAGATTGGATTGTAAAATAAAGAGCTTTTCCGTTTCGATTCTGGCAAATTCAAGTGCATGATTTAAAATGTCAGCTCTATCAAATAATTGATTTACTTTTAATATATCTTCGAACTCTCCCATTATTTCGATTAGATCCGCAGCTTTTTCTAACGAAATAAAGGCGTTTTGATTGAAGGTATTTTTGGTGTACCCTGATAGTCTTAATGTTTGAATCGTTGAAAAAATAGCATGGCTAAAGGAAGGGGTTATTTCCATTCCGGAAAAGTATTGGAGGGCACCGGTTTCCTTCAACTGTTTGAGAATGGTATAGGTAAAATGCACCCCAATAGTGTGGTCCAGACTCTTCCAATATCGGTTGGATTTAAGTTCTAGTACGTTTTTAGCAAGATCCAGCACCGTTTTAAATTTAAGATTTATAGCACTATAACCAACTTTTACAAATGCTTGATTGATTTGTTCACCAATCGCATGGTTGTCCACAATGATGATTTTCTCTTTGAAAGGATTTTTAGTACATATTTGATTTAATTCCGCTAGTAAAGAATTCATGGAAACTCTCCTTCACGATCACTATAAATCCTAGTATATCACTATGAAACACGCTTTGTACCATATTCTTACAACAAAAGAAGCACACCCGAAGGCATGCTCTTTAATCCACTGTATAATCAATTTCAATGAGATCCCAAGGGGTAACAATCCCAAGGGGTTTCTCGTCTGCGCTGCCATTTTCTGTAATGATAACCGCTTCAAGCTTGGACTTCTTTTTATGTGCTTTTTCAAATATATTTTCTACATCAAAAATATTAATCTCTTTTGATACGAAGTCTATTGGATGATTTTTTTCCAACTTCATAATATCAGACACATGAATATCTGCTAAATTTACCAAGCCATTTTCCATGTTCATGGCCATCCATTTCATTATAGAGCTTGCTGTCAGCAGACCGATGCAGGATTTATTTTTATAGATAGGAAATTTCGAGTAACCATGTTCTTTAATAGCTGCCGTTACCTTCAAGATCCTATCATTGTAATCAAAAGAAACCACGTTTTTGCTTGCAATTGAAATCGCGTAGTTTGGCTTGCTTAAAATATTGGCGATTTTTTCAATATGGTTTACCACTTTAGCATTGGGCTCAGCAATATAAAAGCCCACTTCCATTTTCTCATGCACAATGGCATTCCTTAATCTAGCGTATTGCTCTAGGTCTTTTTTAAAGGTTTCAATCACTTGATACTTTTTGGCTCCAACCTTCACCAAAACGACAAATCGTTCATCATTAATTTTCACAATACCCCGTAATGCTTCGTGTACCTGATTATAGGCAACCTCAAATCGTTCTGACAAAAGCTGATTCTGTTTATTAACCGTTTTCATGTCTCTCTCCCAATTGTATTCTATTCTTTTATTATATTTTATGGGATATGAGACGTCTATTATAGTGGTATTATTTTGATATTGGATTATTAAACTTGTTAATTTTTCCTAGACCTCTCTTTTTTGCTAGGAATAAATTTATGCTTGAGGCATGAAAGACAGCCTACTCAGTAACTATTTCAAATTTGTCTTTCATCAAGCATATGAGAGACAAGTTTCTCCTACTTCCCGCTCT
>NZ_JBALNY010000176.1:0-3918 GCF_036962145.1 Bacillus sp. JJ1764
TGATCCCGCGAGCTTTGGACGGAATTCCGCCGTGTTTTTCGGGAATTCCGTCGGTATTGACCGGAATTCCGCCAGTTTTCCGATTTTTCCCGCCAATCTCCCTTCACAAAAAAAGAGCGACCCTCGTCGCTCCCCTAAAATGTTATGCTGTTGTCGAAAACATATATTTTTTATAATGATACCGGATCGAAAAGATCAGTCCCAGTCCCATCATATTACCCATCAATGCACTACCGCCGTAGCTAATGAACGGCAGCGGGATACCGGTAATCGGTAAAACGCCGATGGTCATTCCAATGTTTTGGAATACGTGGAAGGTGATCATACTGATGACTCCGACACAAATGTACGTATAGAATTGATTCCTTGTTTCCATACCTACCTTGGTAATGTGGTAAATCAACAAGAAGAATAGACTGATTAGCACACTTGCACCGATGAAGCCGAACTCTTCTCCAACGATACTAAAAATAAAGTCGGTATGGCTTTCTGGCAAGTATACCTCACGCATTCTGTAACCTTTACCAGATGTTTGCCCTGAGCCAATCGCCAACAGCGACTTGGTCAACTGATACCCGGCAGAGCTCTGGAAGTTATATGGGTCAAGCCAGGAATAAATCCGGCCAAATTGATACTGCTTCACACCCAAATATTTTTCCAGCCAATCTGGCTTTAATAATACAAAATAAAAGACCACTGAAATCAGAACTGCGCCTGTTGAAAAAATCGGCACTAGGATTTTCCATGAAATTCCTGAGATAAATATCATTCCTAATAAAATCGCCAAAAATACTAGCGATGTTCCCAAGTCCGGCTGCTGCATGACGAGCATCAGCGGAACCATGGTTACGATTCCCATTTTAATCAGCAGCCAAAAATCGGTCTGCAGTGTTTTATCTGGATTTTTTTGATGATGGTCATCGATGACGCGAGCCAGTGTTAGAATGATAAAAATTTTAACAAACTCAGACGGTTGCAGCGATCCCATAGCCGGGACTCTAAACCAGCTTTTCGCACCATTAATGACCGGGGCGATGCTGGTTGGCGCCACAATTAATAACAGAAGCAGGAAATTTCCAAAACCGTAGGCATACCAGGTTAGCTTTCGCAGCTGGTCAGAATCCAGCGTCATTACGCCGCCGATAATTCCAGCGCCGACCACATACCAAACGATTTGCTTTACTAAGAAGTTATCCTTATACTGCCCGCTGGCCTGGGCGCTATAAATTGAGATACAGCTGGCCAGGAAAAGTAACATTACGATTAACACAAGACTGTAATCCAGCTTAGAAGTTGTATTTTTATTGGAAGTCATGTGAAAGTCTCCACCTTAAATAAGAACTTGTACATTTCTCCATTATATTTTTATTATGAGTAAATCACAACTTCTAAAAGCTGAATGGATTTTTTTTCATAATATCCTCATTAATTGGTAACAGTTTAGCTGAAATAAATTCGCTTCATTTCCCCGGTCATCCATTCCAGATTGTTGGGTACCTGCGGAAGTCCGTAGCCAATGTACAGCGGGGTTGTCACGAACCGCGGAACAACCTTCACATAAATTTTCTCATCAATATGATGGAAAAAGATATTATAACTGGATGCCTTAAATGGAAAATGATTCAAAATATAATGAACAGCCATTTGCATGTACTCTGCAAAACGCTCCTTATAACCGGAATCCTCCATCATCACATTAAACTCATAAAAACCGACACGGGGTTTCGTGGATAGGGTAAACTTGACGCCGTTGTCTTCAGCTAACACCATTCCCTCGAACAATTCATGACTAACGTTTTCCTTATAATTAATATCATCCAGGCCAATGATTTGCATATGAGGATGAGCAATCGTACCGCCTGATAAAGGACCATGATTTTTGAAAAAGATAACGGAGCGATACTTACCGCTTTTCTCCATCTTCAGCCAATGCCTTATTCCAAACCTAATCAGTCTATGTAAATGCTCCTTTGAATAGGCGGATAATTCAGCTTGACACTCATCTGTTTCAATTAACACCGTTTGGAAAGCATTTTCTAAGACAGGGTATTTATTTTTCAATAGGATGATCGGACCATCGACCTCAATCAGATCAATTAGATTTTCCCGGTCACAGAAAGGACAGGCTTGCGCTTTGTTTCGGATACTTTCCGGTTTTTGCACACCGATCGACGTATTAAAATGCAGATGTTTCGTTTCCAACCGCGGTTTCTCCTCTCGAAAAAGCTATAATTCTATTTTATGGGAGAAAGTGAGTAGTTTGCACTTAATTTGGCTTAAAAATGGAATATTCCTTGACCACACTGGAAGTACACTCTAAAA
This sequence comes from Bacillus sp. JJ1764, assembly GCF_036962145.1. Lineage (NCBI taxonomy): Bacteria > Bacillati > Bacillota > Bacilli > Caryophanales > Bacillaceae > Bacillus > Bacillus sp. JJ1764. Next base: position 2,323 of record NZ_JBALNY010000176.1, read on the forward strand.
TAAAAAAGGTATTTCATGAACTAGAGAATTTTGGCATATCTATAAATATGTACATGCAGGTCAAAACACAAGAATGAGAGGGAACGTATGTTAACGAAATTTGAAGCGCTCATCCTTGGATTTATTCAAGGATTTACGGAATTTTTACCTATTTCTAGTACAGGACACCTTTTTTTAGGGAGAGAATTGTTCGGCCTGAAGGAAGCGGGGCTGCTGCTTGATACGATGCTTCATGTAGGAACCCTGTTGGCCGTCTTTGTTTTTTATAAAGACGAATTTATTAAAATCTTGAAAAAACCTTTTAGTAAACTAACCTTTTTACTAATTGTTGGAACCATTCCTGCGGTTATTTTTGGACTAGCATTCAAGGATTATATTGATGAAATCTCGAAAACCGGTGTAACCATCGGGTGGGAGTTTTTAATTACTGGAACATTCCTATGGCTAGCTGATTCAGCGAAAAACGGTTATAAGAAAATGGATGATATCAGTTATAAAGATGCTCTTATTATTGGTACATTTCAGGCTGTTGCCATCATGCCGGCGATTTCTCGTTCAGGAATGACCATAGTCGCGGCGCTGTGGCGCAAATTGGACCGGGAAACGGCAGCGTATTTTTCCTTCCTATTATCCACTCCGGCGATTGCTGGTGCAATTGTGCTGCAAACAAAGGATTTATTTGAAGGACAAGGCGAAACCATTTCCTTATCTGCCCTGCTTGTAGGGATTGTCTCATCCGCGGTGTTCGGTTATATCGCAGTAAGATGGATGATCGGCTATTTGAAAAAGCACTCCTTAAAACCGTTTGCTGTATATGTATGGATTTTAGGCTTGGTTGTGTTGTTCTTCCAATTCACAGGTAAATTCTAAAACCTTAAAGAGAAATTCAAGTAAATAGGTATGTTTCGCAAGTAAACCTATTGTTTTCGCAAGTAAATTAAAAAAGCGGCCCGATCCAATGATCGAGTCGCTTTTTTTTATGCTTTTACTGGCATTTTCGCCATTTCTCTAGCAGCTTCTGCCGCCTGTTCTTTGGCTTTAGCCATAATTTCCGGAGCCATTTTCGGGAAATGGTCCATTCCTTCTGCAACAATGGTTGGCAGAATGTCGAAACCAAGGAATTGCAGGGCTTTTCTTAAATAACGATCACCCATTTCAAATTCGGCCATCGGACCTGTAGAATAGATACCTCCGCGCGTTTGGATATGTACGGCCTTTCTGCCGGTAAGCAAGCCTTTAGGTCCATTCTCGGTATTTGTAAAGGTTTTTTCGGCGATAAACAAGCAGTCCATAAATGATTTTAAAATAGCGGGAGCACCAAGATTCCAGATCGGTGTCACAAACACATAGTATTCTGCATTGATGAAGCGGTCAGCTAGAGCATGCATTTTTTCAAGCTTGGTGCGTTCTGCATCAGATAATTGATCTTTCGTATAACCCATGAAAGATAATTTGGCCCTTGCATAAAGCAAATCCATATCAATCTCTGGTATATCCATACTATATAAATGCATCCGCTCAATTTCTACATCAGGACGAGCTTTTTGGAACTCTTCTAAAAATACATCACCAATTTGCGCACCTTTGGAAAGTTTA
>NZ_JBALNY010000176.1:4030-5202 GCF_036962145.1 Bacillus sp. JJ1764
TCTGAACATTAAGTGAAGTTTATGAATAAACTGTGAAATCCATTCATTTGTGTATAAATTATTACAAAACTTAACATAACCTAACGATAGTCAATACCCAAGCAAACTGTTTGTGAGATCATTAAACTAGGAGAAGTATAAGCCGTTAAAACAGGGTGGTCCTTGAAGGGCTGCTTTTTCTTAAACGTCTTGTATTCTTGAATATTTATTCACCCGAGCATACAATAAGATTAAGCTAGTTTTTACATGTAGGTTTAAGGGGGAGTTACCATGAAATATGCCATCGTAACCGGGGCATCAAAAGGCTTAGGCGAAGCCATTGCCAAACGCATGATCAATGAAAAAATCGCAGTTGTTTCTGTGTCCCGAACGGAGAATGATCGTCTTAAAAAATGGGCACTTGAAAAGGGTGTTGACTATATACACTTATCCTGCAATTTATCCTTGGAAAAAGAAGTACAAGAAGTATTCATGGAAATTGCCCATTTGATTTTTCAAAATGACCCGAACGAACTATTAATCTTTAATAATGCAGGTGTTATTGAACCTATACATACAGTTGGCAACCTGGACCAAACCCCAATCATGCGCAACATCCAGATTAATTTAATTGCTCCGATTTATATTACCAATTTATTTCTCGGCAAAGCCCAGCAGACAGACACGAAAGTACAGGTTATTAATATCACTTCTGGCGCGGCAGTCCGCCCGATCGAAGGCTGGAGCATATATTGCAGTTCGAAAGCAGGACTGAACATGTTCACCCAGACAGCGGCGCAGGAGCAAAAAGAGTTAAACACCCATCACAAGATTATCGCCTTCAGCCCTGGCATCATGGATACTGATATGCAGGCACAGATCCGTTCCTCTTCTGAAGACGCCTTTAAAGAACTTGAGAAATTTAAAGAGTTCAAAGAGAAGAATATGCTGCGCAAAACAGATGTGGTTGCAGATGCGCTCGTGAATCTCGTACTTTGCGGAGATGTGGAAAGCGGAAAAATCTATAATGTTAATGATTTGTTGAACTAATCTATTTTATAAATTACTAGACTTCGTTTTTTTGCCGAAGTCTTTTGTTTGTGTGTTCTTTGTGACCGATTTTGGGGGAAGGGTTGTTTTGAGGTGCTTAAGAACCTCTCTATCTGCCCTTTTTGCTGGGGCGGCTGGTTTTT
>NZ_JBALNY010000177.1:0-4954 GCF_036962145.1 Bacillus sp. JJ1764
GAACGTACATTCTCGGAACGTATATTCTAAAAAGGTGGTATTAAAGTTGAAAGAATACACTGTCAAGGAGGTAGCTGACCTTATTAGTAAACATGAAGTTACCATTAAGCGTTGGATTCGAGCTGGGAAATTACCTAAATCATATAGGAATAGCGACAAAGAAGGTTGGAGAATACCTGAATCGGATTTATTACAGCTAAACAATTTTATCTCGATTTACAGTAAAGACCACCAGGAAGATAAAATAAATTCATGTTCTGATGAAACGGAGTTAGTTAAATTAGCATATTAGGCTGTCACCCTTACTTCCCCTTCTGATGAAATTTTATCTATTTTATCTGCTGTAGGAATTAAAAGAACCTTAGAGATTCTTTTGATTATGCAACAATCAGCAAGAAAGGTAAAGAATCCTGATGGATTCATTCGTAAGGCAATTCGTAAGAATTGGAGTCCTACTTCTACCCCTATAAAGATGCCAAGAAAGCAAGCAAAAGGGTTTACGAGTCAGTACAAAATGAATATCAAGAAAAATTTAATACAGAAGAAAACCAACAACAAAAAATCCCTTTCTATAATTGGCTTGAAGATTAACTTAGTAAAAGTAGGTGTTATTGTCATGTCAAAATATTGGTATGGTTATTATCCAGATGGTGTAATAAGTCGATATGAATTGTTAGTGTTTGATTGTCAAAACCAACCCTTTCTTCCGTTAACAGAGCATTATCATGATTGTTTAGGGAGAATTAGTAAAAATTCTGTTCTTTCTTATGTTCGATGCCTACTTCCCTTTTTCACATGGTTAGATCAATTTAGCAACATTCAAGGAAACCTAGTGAATTGGGATGATTCCCCCGACATTATTCGAATAGCTATAGAAGATTACCTTATGACCGAAATGGCTTGTAAAGTAAAAGAAAAAGATACTTTTCGATTTGTTAATCGAACAAATAAAAGTCCTAATACAGTTAATCGCTTCTATCAGCATTAAAGTCATTCTATAAATCCCAAATTCAATTAAAACAATATAAATATTCAAATCCCCTCATAGATTCCCATGCAATTTTAAATGACTATAAAAGTAATACCGAAGGTATGAGGAAAGATAAACCTCGTATGCCATCAGAAGCAGGAACAGCAACCAGATGGCTAAGACATCTGGTTTGCTAACCAGGCTACAATACCCGCTTCTCCTAGTAAAGTTACTAGTACGGATCTCTTATGAAAATAAGCAGTATACCCAGATATAGTGGGAAGTCTACTTGAACTTAATTTTTTTGTCCAGTTAAGTGTAGCCTATTCATAAAGAAGGAAATTCAATTATAAGAGAGACTTGGATGCTATACAGTGATGATGATTACGAGTTAAATATGGTCAGTAGTTTATAAAGTTTATGGATGAAATAAACTTTCAACAGATGATTACAGAGACTTCCTAAGTTGGAGATGGAAAAATAATCCAATCCTAAAAAAACGATTAATTTTTTTGATGAGGGCTTGTTAATAGAATTAAATAGGTAATTGAACGAATTTCAGACCTATTACTGAAAGCAATTAATACTGGTGTTGATGGATTCTATCATCATGCTCATCCTACAGTTCTACAATTAATGAACTAAGAAGAAGATTCTCCAAAGTTCCTGTTGAGAATGGAGATGATGAGATGATTCTAGAAGCATTAAATAATGGCAAAAAGGTTGGTGTTGCCGCGACTGTGGCTGCCGCAGGCCCTACGACACAAAAGATGCTATTGGAAAAAGCAAAACAATTAAATAAGAATGTTGAAGGGTTTGTAGAGGTAAACACTGAAGCATTCGATGCCTTAAATGAAAAGGAATATGACAGGCATGATATCTCTCAAATGATTAACAAATTAATAAGAGAGCATGATATTGACGTAGTAATACTGGCTCAGTTATCAATGGCAAGAGCGACAAATAGGATGCAAAATATAGAAATACCTGTTTTAACAAGTCCAGAAATTAGTCCAAAAGCAATTGTAGATAAAGTATTAAAAAAAGGTACAGGATCAATAATTGGTGAAAAAATTAGGGATTAACCTTGTTTTTGGGTCACTATTCTCCCAAGAAGGTTGACCCTTTTTATTTTAGGTGTGATTTCAAAATTCATTATATTAAATTAGTACTAAGACATAGAATGTAATGTGTTAATGTGTAGATAAAAGCTTCACACTGGAACTTGTTCCGTATAACTGAAGCAGCAACATTAGCTGCAAGATGGATGGGAAGAGTAAAGAAGGCAGAAGCTGAGGATACGGCTACTGAAAGTATGGGGATGTTTTTTATACAATCCCCATGAAAAGGTACAGTGGGAATTGGTGAAGGAGAGACGCATAAAGCTAAAATATTATTCATAGTGGAAAAACTAGTTACAGGTTATGGTCCACATGTAGAATGTTGCTGTTTGATCCACTTGAAGGAAAGAATATTTAAGTAGTCGGAACATGGAATGTTCTTCCTGTGCTAGCAGTATTAGCTGATCATGGAAATCTGTTACACGCTCTAGATATATATGGAAAAAATTACTTAATAAAAGTGAATTAGATTTTGAGTTTGTTGCTGAAACAAATGCCTAGGATATACTAATCGACAAAAATAGGAAAGGTTTCTTATATACTTATAGTAATATCTATATTAATATGCTATAAAATATAAAAGTATTTGTGTTTCGATAAATATATTATATATTAGTATTTTAACAAGCATCATACTCTATAAAATAACTACAATATATTTTATTCAAACTAAAAGAAATCAATTATAGAGGTGAGAAAAGCATGATACTTTCTGAATTGGAATACTTTCATGAAATTCAATCTTTGTATTCTGCATTAACAAATCTCCAAATTAGTATTACTGATAAAAAAGGAAATAATATTATACAACTGAGTAATGCTACTAATATATTTGATTTAGTTAGTGAAGAAGAAAATTCAAAAGTATTATTTGGAAAAATAGCTCAGAATTATCCTGAAATTAACGATCCCCTTTTATATGAAGTGTTGCCAGAAGTAAAAATAATAGTTTGCCCAATTTATTTGGAGGAGGAAATTGAGTACTTTATTTATGCTGGTTGCATGATAGAATCTCCTTCTAAACAGTCAGTTCAAATATATCTTAACAGGTATTTGAATAGTACTAAGAAATCCAATTTAATTATGTCACTTATTCAAGAATTTACTTTAGGTGAGATACAGGATAAGATAAAAAAAATAAAAAAAATGTCACAAATATTGTCTGATGGGTTGAAAATAAAAAAAATAAATGCTGATATAATGGCCCAAATTACTAATCAAGATGACCTTGTTAGTATGGTTGCAAATGATAATATAACAGTTAATGATTTGTTACAACGATTTTATAAAAAAAATACCAAAGTAGATTTTATGGGTTTTGCAAAGAGAATTAGCCCGGTTCATTTTGAAATAAAAGATTGTTTACCTTTTAGCACCGAATTAATAGGCACAGTATTTATGATAGGCGAAGGAATATTGGGGCAAGTTGCAGCAACAAATACGGTGAAATTTTGGGAAGATATTGAGTGGGATCCCCGAAGTGCATTTTTTCATCGTAGAGGAATTTTTCCAAAATCCATATTCTGTTTTCCAATTATTCATGGACAGGATATTCTTGGGTTATTCTTTGGGGGAAGCAGTAAATTTGAAGCTATAGAAAAAGAAATTAGTTTGGAAGTTAAATTAACAGCATCGATGATTTCTTTTTTAGAAATTAAAATGTATTGGAGAAAACAAGCTATTACTTACCATGAAAAAAATAAAATGTTAAATGAGATATATCAAGCAATGGCATCATTTGAAGATATTAAAAGTGTTCAAATGTTTTTGTTAGACATGAGCATGGCAATTCTTTTTGCAAAATTTGTTTCAGTTTTATTTTTGCGAAAATCAGATTATTCAATAGATATTGTTTCAAATGGCTTATCTATAGAAAATATGGATGAGTATAAGAAAGATATTCTTTTTAGGTACTTTGCAAACAATGATTTAGAATTACATAATTTGGAACCTAACAAGCATTTATCAACATGGGGAGATAAAATTCTTGAAATCCCAATTTGCCATAAAAATAACCTTTATGGATGGATTTGTATCGGACAAATTGATGATATTGAAGAGAATCAATTAACATTACTAAAAATACTTGCAAATGCAGGGGGGATGGGATTCTACCTGGTGGAAACCCTTTGCAAAAAAGAAATTGATAGGAATATGATTGACTCATTAGTTAAATTGGTGGAATTCAATGATCCTGAGCATTTGAAAAAAGTAAGAAGAGCATGGGAAATCTTAAAAGGATTTGGAACATATCAACCTGATCTTAAAATAAATATAAATGCTTTAAAATTAGTATCCTATCTTTTATCTGTATACGATGAGAGCTTTATGAGTGGATTAAAAAATGAAGTTTTGATGGAAATATACCAAGAATATATGTTAGTGAAGCAGAATCTCTTAGCATTATCAGACGCTTCACTTAATGTTCAGACACTCGTCCTGGTTATGAACTATATAAATGAAGGAGATAATATTAAATTCGTATCAACTCTTAGTGGAATTAATACTGATTTGCTCAAGAATTTTAATTTATATGTATCTGAACTAAATGAGAGAGATCATGATGACTCTATGACGTCTTTTAATTTTAAAGATTATAATATCTTAACTAAAAGGGAAAATGAAGTTTTAACATTGGTACTTGAAGGAAAAAACAATCGTGAAATAGCGGAAAATTTGTATATAAGTGGACATACTGTTAAAAATCATATGTCTCGTATTTTCAAAAAATTAAGCGTAAATGACCGATCGCAAATTTTCGCGAAAATCTATCAATTGGGAATTCAGCCTCCAAAAATGTAATAAAAAAGGGCATAACTGTTTAGTCTGGTCTTAGAAAAATAAAATTTTTTGAGGTTCAAAT
>NZ_JBALNY010000178.1:0-8589 GCF_036962145.1 Bacillus sp. JJ1764
GCAAAAAGGACACAAACAAAAATACCAGGAGGCTATTTAAATGAATTATAACCAAAATGAAAAGATTGCTCAAATTACTTCTCAAACATTAATTGTAGGCGTTGATATTGCTAAATACAAGCATGTGGCAAGAGCACAAGACTTTAGAGGTTTAGAATTTTCGGCACCCTTTTATTTTGAAAATACAAATTCTAGCTTTAACTGTTTTATAGATTGGTTTAAAAATTTGATGGATCAAAACAAAATGGAAAAAGTGATCGTAGGAATGGAGCCGACAGGTCATTATTGGCTTAATTTAGCTCACTTCCTTAAGGAACATAATATTAAGTTTGTAGTCGTAAATCCTATGCACGTAAAGAAAAGTTAGGAGTTAGATGATAATTCTCCTACTAAAAATGACGTAAAGGATGCTAGAGTTATTGCACAGTTGGTCAAGGACGGGAGATATGCTGAACCTAATATTCCACAAGGAGTTTATGCAGAACTTCGAGTGGCTCGAAAAATACGCGATCTCTTATCTGTTGATCTTCAGGCAGTTAAGGACAAATCCATAACTGGATAGACCGCTTCTTTCCAGAATTCCTAACCGTTTTTAAAGATTGGGAAGGTAAGGCTGCAATACAACTTTTGAAGCTAAATTTACTACCACATGAATTAGTCAATCTCTCAGAACAAGAGATACTAGAACATCTTCGGAAAGTTGTTAAACGTGCAGTTGGACTCAGTAAAATAAAAGAACTAAAGCAGGTGGTAATGGTTTCAATTGGCATTCGTGAAGGTTCTAATATGGCGAAATTAGAGCTTCGCACGTTAATAGAAAAATATGAACTTATCATTGAAAAGTTCGAAGAACTAGAATCAAACATAGATCAACTTCTTGAACAGATTCCAGGTGTTGAACAAATGTTAGCCATCAAGGGAATAGGGAAAGACACTATTGCAGGATTTTTTTCTGAAGTTGGAGACTTAAGTTACTACTCCCACCCAAGGCAGATTATCAAATTAGCTGGGCTTAGTCTAAAGGAAAATACATCAGGTAAGCACAAGGGACAAACCAAAATTACGAAGAGAGGAAGGAAGACTTTAAGAGCTCTCCTCTTACGAGTTGCAATGCCTTTGGTGGCTAAGAACACTGCTTTTAAAGCATTACATGAGTATTTTACAACACGTCCAAATAAGCCTTTAAAGAAGATGCAATCGCTGATTGCAATATGTAATAAGCTTATACGAATTCTATTTACTATCGGTAAAAAGCAATGTGAATTTAGTGAAGAACGGATGATAAGTGACATTCCTCATATGTCGGTATTACAGGTAGCGGCTTAAATTCTCTATCGGTTTTGAAAATTAATTAGTAGGTTAATTGTTTTAAACATTTGAAGCACGGATTAGTCAGTAGAACAACTAAAGTAGGGCATGGACCCTGTCGGACAGCATGACTGACATCCACCTCATGGAAAGGTTGGACGAAGGAATTTTGGAGCAAAGACTCTGTGAGATATGGGAGGGTTGACCCCCATGAGAAATGTGGAGATCCACCAGTGCGACCATACTTTAACTAGTTATCCAACTTTTGGATAAGGTTGGTTTGGTTAACTATAGTTTTCTTTTTCACTTTGTCCCCAAAATTACCCTTTGGTACACTATTATTCCAATCCTCAAATGGATTATAAAACAAACTACTAAGAAATTTGGAGAAAACAAGAGAAATCGAGAGATTTCCCTTTCTATATAGAGGGAGTTTAGTTGAAAAAGGTATAGTATGAAATAGAGATAATTTACTTTAAATACGTAATTTAACAGACAGATATAAGGTGGTGTGAATTTGAACTTGATTTCAATTCTTTGTTTCATTGTTGGAACTCTGTTGATTTTTTCCTTTTTTAAATCCTTTAAAAAAGAAGCAAATTCAAGAGGAGAAATAACAAAGGGGATATTAGTAGTAATATTAGATGTCCTATCTGAACCGATTACAAGCGAAGGGCTTCGTATTTTTTTTGGTTTCATTTTTATTATAGTGGGATTTCTATTATTATAGGTGTCTTACTAAACTACCATGAAAATAAACTTCTCTAACCTCGAAAAAAGACAATACCAAAGAGAACCCGTCTCATGTGTTAAAAAAAAATTGAGAGAGCTGCAAATCATTGCTATGGATTGGTTGACTGGATTAAGGTCAGTATCAGTATTGACACATCCTAACCATTTTCATTCTCTGTGGTGAATCGTTGATTTTTTGCGATTCATGGGTGGCTAACGGGGGCGTTGATCCGTGAAGGATTATCGCTTTTTTTTATTGAAATTATTGAAGTAAAGGGGCAGGTTACTTGAAGAAGAGGGAATCGTTGACCTAGTGTAGAATATTTCCCTTGGAGAGTGATTTTATGAATGTTAGATTTTCGTTTGATTTAGATAAAAATGTTCCTAATGGACCAGCATACTCTGCTTACGAAAATGGTTATATAGAAGGTGCTTTAAACATTTATGTAAATGAAAAATTGTTTTTTGATGACCCATATATCAATCTTGCAGAGTTAGGAATCCAACTGGGTGAATGGTTACAAAAGATTCGCAGAGGTCTTAGAGAAGATATGAACTACGACACAATTGACCACGATGAGGCAATACTCAATTTCCTTTATGTTGGTAATGACTATTGGAGAATTTATTCAATTTGGCAGAAGTTTGAGACACACAAATATATTACCACAACTGTATTAGTTGAAGCGGTAACACACTACATAAAGGAATTAAATAAGGAACTTCACGAAATTGAGTACGTTGTTAAACTTGATGATTTCCTCCAATAATCCACTCCTAATCTAAATCAAAAAGAAAAAGTCCTTTTTCACTAACGTAGCGCAAGAGTTAAACAAAGGGTTGCGTTTAAACAGATATTCATAGAGGAGTTAGAATTATGCTTGAACTTGTTAAAGAAATATACTCACCAAGTAAGGAATATAAGGTTGAAATAAATAAACGTTTGAGAGATGGGTTATTAGAAATTGATGTTTATTCTTGGGATAGTGAATGGGAAACTTGGCTACCAAAGTCTACTGGCTTTTCGCTTACCGATAACATTGACAGTGCATTGGCAATTGCTAAGGAAAAACTGAAGGTTTGTTCAAGCGAGATAATTGAATAGAATGGTCAAATTGTGAAGGAATTCACTTAAGCTAACGGGTGCTTTAGTTTAATAACGAACTTCAACAATCGGGCGCTTTTCTTGAATAAGAAGGGGGCTTTTTGTAACGTCCCAACTCATTTTAGGAGAACTTTTTAAGAAGAAGAAAAGATTGTGATGTTTTTTTACTTAAACTAAAGGGGTGCGATTCTTCAAGATGGCATTCCCCAAAAAACAACTAATAAAAGTGCTTAAAGGGAGTAATTTATGTTTGAAACAATATATTGGCGGATATTCATCGATGTCACCTCAAAAGGAAAGGCACAAAAAGTAATAAACAGATTATCTAAAGTAATTGGAGAAATAAACACGGTAAAATTGGAGCCATATTGGAAGGATAAATCGAAGTACGAACTTGTTTGTGAAACCAAATTACTAATTGAAGAACCAGATAAGGCAGTGTTTTATGTACTTCAATTAGTTAACCAACTTGGACGAGAAATTAGTGTAATGGGTCCTAATATATACGATAAAGGTCAGGTGAAGTTCGAGGGTATCTGTTCATCTCCTACATTTGTAGGGCTTAGTTGGTTCCATTTTTATATCGATAATTCTGGATCCTTATTCAGCTAACTGTTGCTATAATTGAATAAGCATATGTATTTAATAAAGGGTAATAAAGGCTTAATATACAAGGTTTTATGCATAATTTGTATGTTAAGCCTTATTTACATTCAAAAAACATACAGCAATTAGCGACATTTCTAATTTGTCAAATACCCTCCACTAATTTTGGAAGTGTTAAAGCCGGTTGGAAATGGCGTTTAAAATAATCCTGCCCCAATTCGACCCCAATTAAATTAAAATGGATGGTTTTAACATAGAAATAAAAAAAGAAACCCTTGATATATCAGGGTTTCTAGTACGTCCCAGAGAGGATTCGAACCTCCGACCTACAGTTTAGGAAACTGTTGCTCTATCCTACTGAGCTACTAGGACTTAATAATAAGGAACGTTTATAATTATAATAAGTTAACTGAAAAAGGTCAATGATAAGTTCTTTTAAAAGGATATTTATGAATCACATCTGACTTTTCTCTTAAGATCAGCCATACGATCAGACTTAACATAATGAGCAAGCCTTCCATCGATAAAATGTACCAAGGATAAGGTCCGAGAAGATCCAATAAACTGGCACTTCCTGGCTTATGACTTAAAAACATATAATTGCCGCCAACCAGTTTATTAATTACCATAATAATAGGCATTAACCCATTTAAAAAAACAAACAGTTTCATCACTGACCATATCGTCGGACGATAGCCTTTTACCCATGTGAAATATAACGGCACCCAAATCGACATGATATGGGTATAAAAAAAATGGAAGTAGCGAAAATGCGGAAAATCATATTTTAGTGCTGGCGTTATGATTGCTTGGGATGCCCCTAATAAAGCTGTAAACAGAAGAATTTCATAGATTACTTTTTTTCTTGTCAGTAATAGAAGGATGGTAAGAATTAAGCTGATGCTACATAATTCTAAAGGGATGGCATGACTGACATTCCAACTGCCATTTATGATCATCCAAACATGATAAATAATTTCAATGGTAATTAGGGAAATGGCAATCCCTAATTCTGCTTTCCTCCTCTTTTCATCTTTCAATTGTTCCTTCATTAGATAAATAACCACTAAACCTAGTACGAGGATTCCAATAATGGCAAGATGGCTCATCGAAAACATCTCAAAATCAAAGTTTTTATTACTGCGGCCAAACCAGTCCAAAATATCACCACCTCCCTATTAATATTACCATTTAATTACAGTTTAATTAATACAGAAGATTTAGACAATTATCGCGTTGAAAGTGGTTTATTCTGCCTAATAAAGTCATATAAATTTGTGATATAATAGTTTGTCGAAGCTACTCGAAAGTAATAGGTAATGGAGGAAAATATGTCAACTTATACTCCGATGATGCAACAATATTTACAAGTCAAGGCAGAATATCAGGATGCCTTTTTATTTTTTCGCCTAGGAGATTTTTATGAAATGTTCTTCGATGATGCCATTAAAGCATCTCAAGAATTAGAAATCACCCTGACTAGCCGTGAAGGCGGAATGGAAAATCGCATCCCCATGTGCGGTGTTCCTTTTCACTCGGCAGCAGGATATATAGAAACGCTTGTTTCGAAGGGCTACAAGGTGGCTATTTGCGAACAAACAGAAGATCCAAAACAGGCAAAAGGGGTTGTCCGCAGGGAAGTGGTCCAACTCATCACCCCAGGAACGATGATGGAAGGCAAGGGGTTAGCTGATAAAGAAAATAATTATATCGCCTCTGTAACTGAATTTGAAGATAAAACCTTTGGTCTTGCTTATAACGATATTTCTACAGGGGAAAGCAGGGTTACATTGCTCTCTTCTCATTTTGATGAAGTTTTAAATGAACTTGCAGTATTAAGTGCAAAAGAAGTGGTGGTTGCAAGCCATTTTGATGCAGAACTGCAGAGGAAAATGAGGGAACGCGAAGTTTTGACGATTTCCTTTGAGGATCATAGTTCAATAGAATTGAATTTTGCACATCTTTTAGAGGGAATTAATCAGGAAAAATTAAAGCAGACTGCAGCAAGACTTTTCCATTATTTATTCCGCTCCCAAAAACGCAGTTTGGACCATTTACAGCCGGTTTCTACCTATCAAATTCAACAATTTATGAAAATAGATTATTATTCGAAGCGCAATTTGGAACTGACGGAAACCATTCGTTCAAAAGGCAAAAAGGGTTCATTATTATGGCTGTTAGATGAAACGAAGACGGCAATGGGCGGCAGAATGCTGAAATATTGGATTGACAGGCCGTTAATAAATCGTGAAGAAATCGAACACCGTCATAGTCTAGTTGAGATTTTTATGAATCATTATTTTGAACGGCAGGATCTTCGGGAAAAACTGACTGAAGTGTACGATTTGGAACGTTTAGCAGGAAGGGTTGCATTTGGGAATGTAAATGCTCGTGATTTAGTCCAGCTCAAGCGGTCATTATTGCAAATTCCGTTATTAAAACAAATTCTCCACAGTATCCAGGGTGATAAGATGACGGAGTTAGTGGATTTATTGGATCCATGTGAAGAGGTAACCGATCTATTGGAGCAGGCAATTGTTGAAAACCCGCCGCTTTCCTTAAAAGAAGGCAATATCATTCGTGATGGATACAATGAACAATTGGATCAATATCGGGATGCAAGCCGGAACGGGAAGACCTGGATTGCTCAACTCGAGAGGCAAGAGCGCGAAAAAACTGGAATTAAATCGTTGAAGGTAGGTTACAACCGGGTGTTTGGTTACTATATCGAAGTGACTAGAGCAAATTTGCACCTACTTCAAGAAGGTCAGTATGAGCGAAAACAAACATTAACTAATGCTGAGCGCTTTATTACTCCAGATTTGAAGGAAAAGGAAGCATTAATTTTACAAGCAGAAGAAAAAATCGGCGAATTGGAATACGAGTTATTCACGGAAATCCGTGAGATCGTGAAAGAATACATTCCGCGTCTTCAGGCACTAGCCAAAACTGTCAGTGAGTTGGATGTGCTGCAATGCTTTGCCCAAGTGAGTGAGGAACGCCGCTATGTGAAGCCGCTTTTCTCTTCTGAACGACAAATTATCGTAAAAGAAGGCCGTCATCCTGTTGTTGAAAATGTATTGAACGCGCAGGAATACGTACCAAACGACTGTATAATGGATAGCGATCGTGAAATTCTGTTAATCACAGGACCAAACATGTCTGGTAAAAGTACGTACATGCGGCAAATTGCTTTAACGGCAATTTTGGCACAAATCGGCTGCTATGTTCCGGCAACAGAGGCAGTCCTGCCAATTTTTGACCAAGTGTTTACCAGAATTGGGGCAGCTGACGATTTAATTGCCGGCCAAAGTACGTTCATGGTTGAGATGTTGGAAGCGAAAAATGCCATTGCCAATGCGACACAAAATAGTTTAATTTTATTTGATGAAATTGGACGCGGAACATCGACATATGACGGGATGGCCCTTGCTCAGGCAATTATTGAATATATTCACAACCGTATTGGTGCGAAAACCTTATTTTCAACCCACTACCATGAGTTAACCGTTTTGGAAGAAGAACTAAACAAGTTAAACAATATTCACGTCAGTGCAATTGAACATAACGGCAAGGTCGTTTTCCTTCATAAAATCAAAGAAGGACCGGCTGATAAGAGTTACGGAATTCATGTAGCTCAACTTGCAGAGCTGCCTATGGAACTCATTAATCGTGCTAATGAGATTTTAGCAACACTTGAACAACCGTCTTCTGTCCAAGTTCAAACCATTGTCAAAGAAGTCGCGGCTGTTTCGGAACAACCATCTCAGCTGTCCTTTTTTGACGAGCCAAAGGAACCGAAGAAGCACGAGCATTCATCAAAAGAGAAAAAGGTTCTCGAGAAAATCAAAGAGCTTGATTTGCTGGATGTAACGCCACTGCAAGCGATCAATATGCTATATGAACTGCAAAAAAAGTTAAAAGGTTAGGGGAATAAAAGGAGGCGGAATACATGGGGAAGATCATTCAATTAGATGATGCTTTATCCAATAAAATAGCGGCGGGAGAAGTAGTCGAACGCCCCGCCTCTGTTGTCAAAGAACTTGTGGAAAATTCGATTGATGCTGGCAGCACGGTGATTGAAATCGAGGTAGAGGAAGCAGGTCTAGCGAAAATCCGCATTACCGACAATGGCGACGGAATTGAAGAAGAAGATGTGTTAATCGCATTCCAACGGCATGCCACTTCCAAGATCAAAGATGAAAATGACTTGTTCCGTATTCGGACACTTGGATTCCGCGGTGAGGCATTGCCAAGTATTGCCTCGGTGTCCAGATTAGAAATGTCAACTTCGACTGGAGAAGGTGCTGGGAATCGGATAGTCATTGAAGGCGGTAAAGTAGATATTTTTGAAAAGGCACCGAGCAGACGCGGTACCGATATCGTCATAACCGATTTATTTTTTAATACTCCTGCCCGCTTAAAATACATGAAGACGATTCATACCGAACTCGGGAATATCACTGATGTGGTAAACCGGTTGGCTCTTTCTCATCCTGAAGTGGCGTTTCGGTTAATTCATAATGAACGGAAGCTATTGCAAACAAACGGGAACGGTGATGTGAGGCAAGTACTTGCGGCAATCTATGGAATGAGCATTGCTAAGCAGCTTGTTCCGATTTCCGGAAGTTCGCTTGATTACAAGATTAGTGGATTTGCTTCGATGCCGGAAGTGACTAGGGCATCTCGTAACTATATTTCGACCATGATCAACGGCCGCTTCATTAAAAATTACTCATTGGCAAAAGCGATTCAGGAAGGGTATCACACTTTGCTGCCGATTGGCAGATTCCCGATAGTTTATTTAAATATTGAAATGGATCCGCTCTTGGTAGATG
>NZ_JBALNY010000179.1:0-253 GCF_036962145.1 Bacillus sp. JJ1764
GCAGCATTCCTGTAATGAATGAAAATGAGGTTTGAACAAAAAAATAACCTCTTGGTAGAATGAAAGAGTCCAAAGCCTGCAAGCGAAAAGGACAAACTCATTAACCAGGAGGATATAAAATGAATTATAACCAAAATGAAAAGATTGCTCAAATCACTTCTCAAACTCTTATTATAGGTGTTGATATTGCCAAGTTCAAGCATGTCGCACGTGCACAGGACTATAGAGGAATGGAGTTTGGTTCCCCTTGTTA
>NZ_JBALNY010000179.1:287-1868 GCF_036962145.1 Bacillus sp. JJ1764
TACCAAGCAAGGATTTCAACTGTTTCTCAATTGGATCAATCAATTAAAGCTAGAACAACATATGGAAAAAGCGATAGTTGGTATGGAACCTACCGGACACTACTGGCTAAACCTAGCTCATATACTGAAAGAAAATAATATAAAATTTGTCGCAGTAAACCCGTTACATGTAAAGAAAAGTAAAGAACTCGACGACAACTCACCGACTAAGAACGATGTGAAAGACGCTAAAGTTATCGCACAGCTGGTCAAGGATGGGAGATATGCTGAACCAACAATTCCACAAGGTGTTTATGCAGAACTCCGTGTGGCGAAAAAAATACGTGATCTCCTAACTGACGACCTTCAAACCGTGCAAGGACAGATTCACAACTGGCTAGATCGGTATTTTCCTGAATTTTTAACCGTCTTTAAGAGTTGGGAAGGGAAAGCAGCCTTACAGTTTCTAAGGCTAGGAACCTTACCACATGAACTGATTCATTTCACTGACCAGGACTTACTAGATCATTTGCGAAAGGCAGTTAGTCGTAGTGTAGGGCTAAACAAAATAATAGAGTTAAAACAAGCTGCTAAAGAGTCCATCGGACTTCGTCAAGGTGCTAGTATGGCTAAATTAGAACTAGAAACGCTGCTTGATAAGTATGACTTGATACAAGGGAAGTTCATAGAACTAGATAATAAGATAGATAACCTAATTGAACATATTCCTGGTGTTCAACAAATGTTAGTTATTAAGGGAGTAGGCAGAGATACGGTTGCCGGCTTCTTTGCGGAAGTAGGAAATCTTCAAGATTATTCTCACCCTAGACAAATCATTAAGCTAGCTGGACTGAGCTTGAAGGAGAACACCTCTGGCAAACATAAAGGGCGAACCAAAATTACAAAACGAGGAAGGAAGAAGCTAAGGGCTCTCCTCTTCAGGGTTTGTATGATTATGGTTGCGAAGAATTCGGCTTTTAAAGCATTGCATGCCTATTACACGCAGCGTCCTGATAATCCTCTAAAGAAAATGCAGTCTCTGATTGCCTTGTGCAATAAGCTAATACGTATATTATTTGCCATTGGTAAGAAACAATTTGAGTTTAGTGAAGAGAGAATGTTACAGGATATCCCTCATATGGCAGCAAACATAGAAGTTGAGAAAGCCGCTTAGTCTAGTAGGAACAGTAGAGTAGAAAAGAGTTTTAGTTGTTAAAAGTCTCGTACAATTGAAGCACGGATTAGTCAGCAAAGCAACTAAACTTCGGGCAAGGACCCTGTGGGGCAGCATGACTGACATCCACCTCATGGAAAGGTTGGACGAAGGAATTTGAGAGCGAAGACTCTGTGAGGCATGGGAGGGTTGACCTCCATGAGAAATGTGGACATCCACCAGTGCGATCATATTTTAACTCATCCACCAATTTTTGTAATTGAGTGACTCATGAGCTATTAGTCTTTTTTGCTTCAAAGCCCAAAATTATCCTTTCGAGATAAATCCAACCATAGTAGCGAGCATTAACCTCTAAAATAACATTCTATAAAATACTGAGAATACTGGAGAAAACGCGAGTTTTCACTTTGTTTATTGAGGGAGGTTAG
>NZ_JBALNY010000180.1:0-10799 GCF_036962145.1 Bacillus sp. JJ1764
TTCTTTAACACAGCCTTACTATAAAAAAAAGCTATCCCACTCAAGGTCTCAAATGACCCCTACTAGTGAAACAGCCTTTGTATATTAAAGAGAGAGGATTTTAGAATGTTGCAACTAATTCCTTTTCAGGTTCAAATGTTGCTGCCAACAGTCTTTCCAATTCGAATTTAGCCTCCGTTACCTTTTCTGCATCAGGCTTATCTAAGCCTAGGAAGTATACAAGTAATCCGCGCATAGCAGTAAGTCTGTTTTCAGCTTCATCAAATACAATTGAAACATTAGAATCAATTACTTCATCAGTCACTTCTTCATTGCGTGATGCTGGTAGGCAATGCATAAATTTAGCCCCTGGTTTTGCCAGTTTCATTAATTCAGATGTTACTTGATATTTAGGATAGAAGATGGATAATCTTTCCTCTTCAGATAGTTCTGCATCGTATAATCCGTACCATACATCTGTGTATACGAAATCTGCATCTTTTAGTGCTTCTTCTGCATTATCACTGATAAGGAAGCTTCCGCCAGATACTTTGCAGTTTCCTTCTAATATATTTCTGTGGTTTTCACTTAATTGGTAGCCTACAGGTCCGAATTGAGCAAAACGCATTCCTACTTTTGTGGAGATAAATCCAAGGGATGCACAAACTTGGGTGGCGTCACCAACAAATGCTACTTTGCAGTCTTCGATTCTCTTTCCTTCAGGAAGGTGCTCAATCATTGTGATCAGGTCTCCGATTTCTTGTGTAGGGTGGTTATAGTCGGACATAGCATTAATAATCGGGATGGATGCATATTTTGCCAAATCTACAACTGATTGATGTCGATCAACACGGGCCATCACGATATCCACTAATCTTGAAAGAACGCAACTAGTATCTTCTAAAGTTTCGTGACCGCCGAGTTGGATTTGTCCTGGTGCAAGATATTGGGCATGTCCACCTAGTTGTTCCATAGCCGTTTCAAAAGAGACACGGGTTCTGGTAGAGGATTGTTGGAATACCATTCCCAATGTTTTATTTTTTAGAAGCTGTGGATAGTAGCCAGCTTTAATACATTTTTTTAGTGACAATGATAGGTTTACAATTTTCATTATTTCTTCTTTAGAATAGTCGTTGGTATTGATAAAATGTTTCACTGTCATGATAAACACCTCCAAATAATATTGTTAATATGGATCACTTGAATTACTTTCTTTAAGTAACTCTACTTATATAATAAAACACATCGTTAAATTAGCAATACGTAATAGGTATTACTTATTACTTTGTCGTTTTTCTGCCTTATTTTCTTCAATAAATGTTCAAAATATGGAACTTTGACAAAATAAAAACCCCTTTCAACAGGGGTTAATAAAGATACCATATTTATTCATACCTTAAAGATTCTATTGGATCGAGTTTAGATGCTTTATTTGCTGGTAGGATTCCAAATACTACTCCGATTACCATTGAAAATAGGACTCCTCCTAACACCACTTGCCATGAAATTAATGATGGCCATCCAGCAAAAAAACTAACAATAGTGGCTGCTCCCCACCCTAGTCCGATACCGAGAATTCCACCAAGGAGCGTAAGTGTCATCGACTCAATTAAAAACTGGGTTAAAACCTGGCCTCTGGTAGCTCCCAATGCCATACGTATACCTATTTCTCTAGTTCGTTCAGTTACGGAAACAAGCATTATATTCATGACACCGATGCCGCCAACAAACAGAGAAATTCCCGCGATGCTCCCAATAATTAAGGTCATAATGCTTGTAACCTGACCAATTCCTTGTGCAATTTCTTCCATATTAATCACTTGATAAGATTTTTCCGTATTATGCATTTTGTTTAATAGGTTTGCTGCTTTTTTTCCAGTTGCCTGCATTTTCTCAGCAGACACAGCTTGGATGGTTACTTGAGTATAGTCACTACTTCCGTAGATTACCTTCCAAGTCTGGAATGGCAAGTAAACCTCCATAGAGCCAAATGCAAGTAAACCTGTGGGTTTTTCAAGCACACCTATAATTTCAACAGGCTGATTAGCCACCGTTATGATTTTTCCTAGCGGATCTTTCCCTTTAAAAAGTTTTTCCTGCAGTTTTGAACTAATAACAGCAACTCTTCTTCCTCCTAAAAAATCTGCTGAAGAAAAATTCCTTCCCTTTTCCACCTTTAAATCATTCAATTTCATGAATGCCTGATTAATACCGGTTGAACTGACATCAGCAGTATCGGTTTGAAACCTTGTTGCAGACATTTGGGTACTAGATGCAACTACTTGCTTTATTTCTGGCAGTTGTTCAAGAGCACGTATATCTTCTTGTTTAAAGGGTGCTTGCATTAGAGCATTGGGATTTGCCCGCATTTCCTCATCAGAAGGTTGATAAAACATCTCCATGGTATTACTTGTACCAGCGATTTGTGATTTCAACATTGCTTCTCCACCTTGTCCAATGGCGACGACAATGATTACTGCCCCAACCCCAATCACAATCCCAAGCATTGTCAAAATACTGCGCATCTTATGTGCTTTTAATGAGCTGAATGCCATCAACAAATTTTCCACAAAGCTCATGATAATGGACTCCTTTCAATGGCAGAAGCAGTCTGTATAAGTCCGTCTCTCACCATAATCGTCCTATGGGCATATGTAGCAACCTCAGGCTCATGGGTAACCACTACCACTGTGACACCTTCTTTATTCAGCTGGTTGAATTGCTCCATTATGGAAATGCTAGTTTTTGTATCTAATGCTCCTGTTGGTTCATCAGCCAGAATTAATTTCGGTTGATTGACAATTGCCCTGGCAATGGCAACACGCTGCTTTTGTCCTCCTGATAAAGCATTTGGTAAATGATCCATCCTATCGGATAATCCAACCTTCATTAGGGCTTCTGCCGCTCGCTCTTGTCTCTCCTCTTTGCCAATTCCTGCGTAGATCATCGGCAATTCAACATTTTTTAAAGCTGTAAGTCTTGGAAGCAAATGAAATTGTTGAAAAACAAATCCGATTGATTGATTTCTAACATTTGCGAGTTCTTTTTCACTGTAATTTGAAATATCCACGCCAGCAAGTAGATATCTTCCTGTGGTCGGTTTATCAAGGCAGCCAATAATATTCATCAAGGTGGATTTTCCCGATCCCGATGGACCCATGATTGCTGTAAATTCTCCATTTTCAATAGTGAGACTAATGCCATTTAAAACACTAATTTGTTCTTTACCCAGTGAGAAGGATCTGGTAATGGACTCTAACTGAATCATTTAATCGTCACATCCATCCCATCCTTCAATTTATCAGGACCATCTATAATGACTTGGTCGTCCTTTGATATTCCATTTAGGATTTCAATCTTTTCCCCAGAAGTGATTCCAGTTTTAACCTTTTTTTGTTTAGCTTTTCCGTCTTTTACTAGAAATACATACGGCTGATTACCATCATCGTGCACAGCTTCGATCGGTAAAACATTAGATTGCTTTTTATCCGTTTCAATTTCCATTATCATCTGGAATCCCGGCTTTAAGGAATTTACATCACCAGTTATTTTTACTGTAACGGGATATTGAACAGCTTGATTTCCAGTTTGAAGACTATTCTGATCAGATTGTGGCAAATAGGCTAGCTTATCAACCACACCACTCCACTCTTTGCCAGGGACGGCATCGGAGCGCAGGATTACTTTCTGCCCATTATGTACTTTCAATGTATCATATTCCGATAAAAGCCCTGTCGCAATCATTCCTTCCTGCTTTCCAATATGAATGTATGGGCTTAAAGCTGTAGTTTGGTTCGTTGTTTCCGGTTTTTTCGCTGTCAAAACAACCCCATCTATTTCACTCTTAATCTCCAAATCAAGTTGTTTTTTGCCAATGATATCTTTTTGTAGATTTGCTTGTTTTAAATCTAGACTGGCCAATTTTTTTTCGGTGTCCAAATTAGTATATTCAGCGCTAAGCTGATTCTTGGCTTCCACTTTCCCCACCTGTTCAGCCAATGTTTTTTCTTTATCATTTAATTGCTTCACTTGTTTATCGAGCTGAGCTATTTTTAAATTTGCTGACTCAATGGCAATTTTATTTTGCTCTGCTTCGAGATCCAGTTGGGAATTTTGAAGTCTGGCTATAACGGTTCCTTTTGTCACCTTCTGACCCTCAGTAACAAGGAGCTCCTTGAGTTCTCCCTTTTCAGGAGCAGGATAAACGAGCTGCTCCTCTTCTAATTTTATTGAGCCTGGAATCATGAGCAGTGAAGATATTGCCTCCTGTTTCATTTCAGCTGCCTTTACAGTTGGTCCTTTAGCAAAAACCTGTCGGTAGACACTGACAGAAATCATCAAAAGGAGCAATACTACGATTCCAATGGCCATCCATATTTTCTTTTTCATTATGTACGGGCAGATTCCTTACGTAATAGAATCTGCTCTTGTCTCCCCTCTTTTTATAAAAATAGTTTCATTGATTATAGTTTGGGCGCCCCTTGAAGAACAGTTCCCATTAAGGCAAAGCCAATTTGGATTAAAAACATGACAATTGCAATAGTCCAAGCTAGGCCCTTCGAAAATTCAGCTGTACGATTAAGACCAATCGCTGTTAAGATGGTTGACCAAATACCAAAAACCTCCAAAGAACCTAATACACCTGGCTTATCCAGATTCAGCAAACCTGCTACACTAGTAATATAAATTTGTGGATTTCCGCCAATTCCAAATTTAATAGCCATGTTTAGCAATAAACCAACTGCCCCAATAATTGAAATAAAAGCATTCATTGAAAATAATTGCTTAAACGTTACAGGAGAACTGGCAATTTTAGCGATAATTAATTGGATGACCGTGCTTATTAGAATTCCAAATACCGGAGTAAGGATTCCTGTAACTGCCATCGTTATCTTGGTGATGCCTAACACCATCTCTGCTTGATCTTTTGAGACTCCCTGATCAATTAAAGTGCTAACATCCATAGATGCAGCCATTAATCCCATGCCCACAGCATAAAGAATACTTACCACAATAAGCGGTACCCAGAATTTCGGTTTCCGTCTTATCCTTTCAAATTGTGTCCCAGGGCTAGCAAACATTCCAAATAATCTTGGACTTTCTTCCTTAACATTCATCTCTTTTTCTAATTCCATTGTTTAAACCCCCTATTTTCCAATTATGTAAATCTTTACAGTTCAATTATACGTTAACAGGAAAGAAAAAGTTTCATGTAATATGATCCCTTTATAGTAAAAAAAACGGACTGATATAGTTCAGACCGTTTATAGTTATATGTAATGAAACCAGAAAAGGTAAAAGAAACTAAAAGGTACACTCAGAATTAGAGCTTTTCTGTAGGACAAAAAGTGCAGGCGCATCATCGGAAACATGATAATGTTAAATAGAAATGACCATCCCAAACTCCAGCCATTTTCATATTTAATCACACCAAAAAAGTGGCCCGCCAGCCACTCAACAAATGTGAAAATGAGAATCCATTTTACGATATGGAGGATTCTTTCTCGAGGAGTAGATGGATAAGTAGCCAGGTAAATAAGAATTCCCGGACTTGCAATGAAAAAAAGTAAAATAAAATCAGCAACGATTTCTGGAAAATAGCCTTTGCTATCCATATGCCAAAGATGAAAGTAAAAATGTGCAATACACTCATAAGCTAAATTGCCTACAGCAAAATACAACAAAGTTGGATAATAGCGATCTAGATGTCTCCATGCACCTTTGATGATGGAAGCAGCAATGGATGTAACGGCAATGGCCAAAACAACTATTTTCGACACCTCCTTCATTTCATAGTCATTTTAGTGTTATTATTTCCATTTTCCTTCCATTTTTTCATAAATATAAAAAAATAGAGAGAGCACCCTGTTTGAGCGCCTCCCTTATTAACAATTTATATTTATAATTTTTATGGAACCATATTTCCAGCAGCCTTATAAAGCTGATACCATTCTTCCCGTGTCAGTTTGATTTCTGATCCTTTACATCCTTCTTTCAACCTTTCGGAATTTGTTGTTCCGAGGACTACCTGGATATTAGCAGGATGTCTGGTAATCCAAGCAACAGCAATAGCTGTTGTGCTTACACCATATTTTTCAGCCAATGTATCTAATGTTTTATTTAACTCCGGATAACGTTTCAGATCTCCAAGGAAGACTCCTTCGAAGAATCCATGTTGGAATGGTGACCACGCTTGAATGGTTATATCATGTAAACGACAATATTCTAGAATACTGCTATCCCGATTTATGGACTGATCTACATTCATATTTAAGGCGATGCCGGAATCAATCATTGGAGTATGAGCAATACTGAATTGAAGCTGATTGACTACTAACTTGTATGGAATTGATTTTTGCAATAACTCAATTTGAGCAGGATTAAAATTTGAAACACCGAAATATTTTACTTTACCAGCAGTATGAAGTTGCTCAAAAGCTTCTGCTACCTCTTCAGGCTTCATTAACGGATCCGGTCTGTGTAATAATAAAATGTCCAGATAGTCTGTTTTTAATCTGTCCAAAATGCCATCAACAGATCGTAAAATATGGTCTTTTGAAAAATCAAAATAGCCCTCAGGCACGCGAATGCCACATTTACTTTGAATAATCATGTTTTCACGGATGATGGGAGTCATTTGAATAGCATTTGAAAATATTTCTTCACTTTGCCCTCTTCCATAGATATCTGCATGATCAAAAAAATTGATCCCTTCTTCCAGGGCAGTACGGATTAATTTTTCGGCTTCTTGCAAATTAAGCTGGGGTAAACGCATATTGCCCATGATGATGTTTGAGGTTTTTAGTTCAGTGTTCGCGATAGATATGTATTTCATTCTTATCCCTCCCAATCAAAATTCTTTTTCATTATACTATTTTAAACAAAAGGTCGTATAAAATATGGCTCTTTTTCAAATAAATAAATTGAACTAAACCGCCTTTAAACTACTTCACTTTACCTTGGAAGGGGCTAGAATAATGTGGCGAACCCGAAAGAAACCCTATTATGGAGCATTGCCCTTCCAGGGTTTGGGCAATTTTTAAACAAGAAATATCTAAAAGGTCTGTTATTTGTTATATTAGAGTTTCTTATTAATGTGAAATCTAATTTCAATACCATTATTTTACTTAGCTTTCATGGGAAAATCGATCAGGCAATTGGAACAACAAATTATCAATGGCTAATGTTTTACCCTTGTTTATATTTCTTTTCCATGTGGGATGCTTTTAAAGATGCTGGTGGAGGAAGAACTAAACATGCTTATTTGCCCTTCGTCTTTTGCGCCTATTTTGTCACTGTTGGATGTATCTATTCCCCTAACCTTAAGATCTTTGGGATTTTATTTGGACCTGTTTGGCTGCCCATTTTATTCGTAATACCGGGGATCTTGGTAGGATTTCTTATAAAAACCATTATTTATAAAAAAGATCCTACATGAAGTTAGGATCTTTCACCTCAATTCTTTACAACTATGAAGTTACACTGATCGCTTCACTTTTGATCTCTTCATTACCACATGCCCCTAAAATACGGAGTTATCCTTCTATTTTTGTAACTAAAAGAAGTTTTCCTTCTTTATCAATATAACCCCATCCGCTAAATGACGAACAAATATACATATTTTTTAATAAAACCATATTCCGTAGTGTTCTACTTGTTTCTTACTTTTTGAACCAAATCCTAAGTCGATTATTTTATCAGGAAACATGCTGCTTCATCGGCAATGATAATCACATTTTCATGCTTTTGTAAAATTGATGCCGGGAAATCTTCAGTTATCGGCCCATTTATTAATTTTGACAAAGCCATTGCCTTGTTCTCTCCGGAAACCATTATTACGATCTTTTTGCTTTCCATAATTGTTCCTATTCCCATCGTAATTGCTTTGGTTGGAACTTCGCTTATATCATTAAAAAAGCGGGCATTGGCCTGACGGGTTGAAGGCGTTAGATCGATAACATGGGTTCTGCTTGAAAACGATGTTCCCGGCTCATTAAAACCAATGTGGCCGTTGATTCCCAGCCCTAAAACCTGGATGTCAATTCCACCTGCATGACGGATTTTTTCTTCATATATTTCACACTCCTTGAGTGGTTCCGCTGCAACTCCATTTGGAACATGAGTCTGCTCAAGAGGGATGTCAATATGATAAAATAATTTTTCATTCATGAATGAATGATAACTGTTTCGATCCTCATTCTTCATCCCCACATACTCATCTAAATTAAAGGTGATGATGTTTTTAAACGACACCTTTTTATGTTGGTATTTTTCAATTAAAGATCGATACAGTCCCTCTGGTGTAGAGCCAGTGGCTAAGCCCAAAACTGTATTGCCGCCTTCTTCTATCATTTGCTGCACAATTAAGGCACATGCTTTTTGACTCATTTCTTCGTAATTTTTCACCTTAATTAATTCCATTTTACTCATCCTTTTCTTAAAGATATGATCATGTCATCGTGTTGTCATTACCAGTATAGGTGAGCATTGAAATAGATCAACGCTCCTCCTGGTACACGTTATAAATTTAATTCAGTGGTATACTCATACTTATTTCCTCGTGCCACAGAAAAGGTATACTCAATCGCACGCTCATCAGAAAAAGCGACACGCTCAATCCGCAAGGCAGCGGAACCAACCTTTTCATGCAAATAAGTGGCCTCTTCTTCAGACATATTTACTGCTCTGAAGTTTTCTTTTGCCTTGCTGATTCGATAGTTATACTTTGAAAGGAACAATTGATACATTGCTTTTTCTTTGAAATCATTCTCTGATAAGTTAGGAAAATACTTTACAGGCAAATAACTGGTTTCAAAGATGATCGGCTCTTCGTCCACTAAACGAAGTCTGGACATTTCAAATACTTCCTCACCCTCATCTAGCAACAGGATAGCCGCTGCCTTTCCGAATACCTGCTTAATGGCAAAGTTAATCATCACAGCCCGGGGTTGTTTCCCAAGTTTTTCCATTTCTTCAGTAAAGCTATACATTTTGACTAAGCTCTGTGTAAAAGTGGTCGGTGAGACAAAGCTTCCTTTTCCATGTTCCTTATAAATATAGCCTTCCTTCTCCAACTCAATCATAGCCTGCCTGATGGTTGTCCGGCTTATATCAAATTGGTCACACAATTCCCGTTCGGAAGGAAGTTTATCATGCTCCTTTAACTCACCCGAATTTATTTTATGAAGAATAATGTCGATTAATTGAGCATAAAGGGGAATGCGGCTTTTTTTATCAATCACCCTACAAACCTCCTTTTAATTAGTCATGTTGTCATTACCAGTTGCTTTAAAAATAATATATCAGAAATCCTAGGTATAAGCAATGAGCTCTTCAAAATTACGCTGTTAGCCTACAATGTTTAAAAATCTGACACTAATAGTGTTAGGGATTTTTCGGAACATCTACTTAGATGAAGTACCACTAAAACATTTTTAAATTTGTTAAATCAATTCGATATTTTTCGGACCGTTCAAGATGATTATGTAAATCAGTATTTCAAATATTTAATTGAAAATTCAACACTCAACTTTCAGGTGAACTAATAGACACTTCAAATAGAACAATTAAAACGTAATTAAAATAAAAAAGACCACTTCCGAAGAAGCAGTCTTTTCTCAAAGAACCCTTTGTTCCGAAGGGTTCTACGGGTTTGGCACCCAATGACCTGTACAGGGATCGAACCTGTGACCTCAACCCTGTCAAGGTTGCGCTCTCCCAGCTGAGCTAACAGATCTTAATCAATACAAAATTAATTATAGTTAGTAAAAGAAAAAAAGTCAATAATTTTTTACAGCAGAACACATATTCGATCATTACTTGAATACAGAACTAACGTTCGTATATAATAATACATAAAGTCAAAGAAGGTGTGATCAATATGGATGGATTGTTTTTACGTTCGCTAGAGGAAAAGACACCACTGGAGATGATATATCTTGCTGACAATCAAGAAATCACTCAGCGGAAACTTATTATAACAGAAGTGAATGTTGGTTACATTCGTGCCTATTGCCTTCTTAGAAAACAAGTACGCACCTTTAAACGTGATAATATACTCTCCATCATGCCGGAAACATATTCCACAATGCAGATTCTGCACTAATTCAAATTAATCCCCTTCCCATTACCTTACCCTTTCAACACACATATGTTAAAATGCAATTGTATCAGTAGAATCAGGGGGGAAACTTATGGAATACCCAAAAGGTAGCATGAAGGAAATAAGTTTTTTTAGTATGGAACTTCAAGAGGAATTGCAGCTGTTAATCTATCTACCTGCCAATTTTTCACCGTTATATAAGTATTCATTACTCATTGCCCAGGATGGAAGAGATTACTTCCAACTAGGCCGTATTGGTCGTATTGCTGATGAACATCTTTTTAATCGGGAAATGGAAAATTTAATCATTGTTGGGGTACCCTATAAAAATGTAGAGGATCGTCGTCAAAAATATCACCCTGAAGGATCTCAAAATAAACAGTATATTCGTTTCCTTGCCCACGAACTAGTACCATACCTTGACCAAGAATTTCCAACTTATCAAATGGGGACTACAAGAGCATTGATAGGGGATTCTCTCGGGGCCACTGTTTCACTAATGACGGCATTGCAATATCCGCATACATTTGGAAAAGTGATCTTGCAATCACCTTATGTGGATCACCATATTATCGAGATAGTCAATAACTTTTCAGATCCACAGCTTATTGAAATATATCATGTTATTGGCAATCAAGAAACAGAAGTACATATGACCAACAGAAAAGTTGGTGATTTTTTAACTCCAAATCGTAAGCTTTCCACACTTCTTTCAAAT
>NZ_JBALNY010000181.1:0-11871 GCF_036962145.1 Bacillus sp. JJ1764
TTTTTGTCCAATGTTTCCAATCATTGTTCTTTACGACAAGGGCAATCGGTGAACCGAGCGTTTCACCGTGTCGAATTCCGGACATAATTTCGGCCGTATCCTTTTCAATTTGCATTCGTCGTCCCCGGCCATAGCCTTTTTGTCTTCTCGCTAATTCCTCATTTATGTCCTCAACCGTGATTGGCATTCCAGCTGGGAAACCTTCGATGATTGTCGTTAATTGCGGTCCATGGGATTCACCAGCTGTTAGGTATCTTATCGCCATTCTCTTTCCCCCTTCAACTCATTAAAGAATTATGTATCAATATAACATATCATGATGAAGAATCATAGTAGAACAATTCAGAAAATAGGTGTAAATTTTTATAAATGCGCTTACAAAAAAAAGCACTTGTATTTAAATACAAGTACTTTTTCTGTGCTAGATTAATAAATCCACTCGTTAACAAGCTTTGCATATTCGGTTAACTCAGCTGTGTTAAAGAATAAACCGATTTCGCGTTCTGCACTTGCCGGCGAATCAGATCCGTGAATAACATTCTTACCAACAGTTATTCCAAAATCACCACGGATTGTACCAGGGGCAGCATCTTTAGGATTCGTTGAACCCATCATCTGTCTAGCAGTTGCAATAACATTTTCACCTTGCCATACCATTGCAAAAACAGGACCTGAAGTAATAAAATCCACTAATTCGCCAAAGAACGGACGCTCTTTATGCTCTCCATAATGCTGTTCAGCAAGTTCAGCAGGTATTTGCATTAATTTAGCTCCAACTAGTTGAAAGCCCTTTCTTTCAAAACGTGCGACAATTTCACCGATTAAATTGCGCTGTACACCATCAGGTTTAATCATTAAAAATGTTTTTTCCATTTGCTCCACTCCTAAACCATATGTATGATTGTAGTCTCTACAACCCACGAAAAATATTACCATTGTTTTGAATATTTCGCAACACAGAAAAGCGGAAGCGCCTTGGTCAGGGGCTGGAGCTAGACAACATAGAAAAGCTCCAGCACCTAAGTCAAGGGCTGGAGCAAAACCATTCTCGATATCCAATTAAGGAGCTCTTCCCGATACGGTTAGAAATTAGGATTTACGGCGGCCAATGTTTTTGGCGATATCGTAAAGTGCTTTTCTTGCTTTGTTTTGTGGTAACTCGTCTAAAACAGCAAGTGCTTTATTCAAATATAAATCACTTAATGCAAATGATTTTTCAATTGCACCTGATTGTTTGATCATTTGAATAATCTCTTTCATTTCATGAGGTTTTGTTGTTTCATTTACAGTTGAAATTTTACTTTTAATTTGCAAATCCTGCTCCATAGCAAACAGTGCAGGGGCAGTGATGTTTCCATGCAAAAGGTCACTGCCAGCAGGCTTCCCCAAATCCTTTTCCGTTGCAGTAAAATCCAAAATATCATCCGTAATTTGAAAAGACATACCGACATAATAACCATAACGGAATAATTTTTTATGGACGGATTCTTCAACACCTGCTGCAATGGCTCCCAATTGACAGCTAGCGGCAATTAACAAAGCGGTTTTACGCTTGATTCTTCGCAAATAATCACGAAAATTTTGATCAAACCGATATTTATCTTTAATTTGTTGAATTTCTCCTACAGTCACTTCGACAATCGTATTAGATAGTATTTTGTGTGCGAGCGGACTTTTGACATTTGTCATAAGCTCAAGTGCAAGAGCAAAGACAAAATCACCCGTATACATAGCGATTTGACTATCCCATTTCGATTTTACGGTTGGCTGTCCTCTGCGAAGGTCGGCATCGTCTATTACATCATCATGGACCAAGGAAGCCATATGTATGAGTTCAAGAGCTACAGCTACATCTTTCATAATGTGAATATCATAATGACCAAATTTCCCTGCAAGCAAAACAAAAACAGGACGAATTCTTTTTCCTCCGGCTTGTAGTGTGTGCATTGATGCTTGTTTTAGAAGAAGAGAATCAGTATGGATTGTCTCTCCCAGTTTTTTTTCAATTAAGTTAATATCCGAATTCAAAAATGAATACATCATTTTTAATTTCATTTGTATTCACCTGACTTTATCCTGTCTTTGTTTCCGTTTTTATCTATTTCTTATATCCAATATGAACAGCAGCTGCCCCACCGCTATATGCTTTATACTTTACTTCGTTGAAACCGGCTCTTTCAAATAATCGCGCCAATTCTCTCATTCCAGGAAAATCACGGGCTGATTCCTGAAGCCATGAATATTCTTTATAGCTTTTTGCAAATAACTTTCCAAAGAAAGGCATGATGAAACGGAAATAAAAATAAAAAAGTTGTCTATAACCAATTAAGGTAGGTTGAGAGGTTTCTAAACAAACAACGAGCCCGCCCGGTTTAACAACACGATGCATCTCTTTTAGTACCTCGAGGTAGTCAGGAACGTTTCTTAAGCCAAAACCGATTGTTACGTAGTCAAAACTATTATCCGGAAACGGTAGATCCATAGCATTTCCATGAACTAATTCTGCTTGTTTAAGACCTAACTTCTTTATTTTTTCTGCCCCAACATTAAGCATGTTTTGACTAAAATCAAGACCAATCACCTTGCCATTCGGCCCCACAGCATCTGCCATTGCAATCGTCCAATCAGCAGTTCCACAGCATACATCAAGGGCTTTTGAACCAGGTTTTACATCCATTCTAGTCATAGTGTCTTTGCGCCATTTTATATGCTGTTGAAAACTGATTACAGAGTTCATTTTATCATAATTTTCGGAGATTTTTTCAAATACATGATGAACTCGTTCTTCTTTTGATTGCTGCATGAGTTTACCCTTCTTCCACGATTGTTTTTGCATAAGGCTGATGTTGAGTTAATAAATTCGTTACTCTCTTACTCAAAAATTCATTGACAAAAGGAATATGCTGAAGGCCTTTTTCAATGACTCCTTTGGAGATCTCTAGATAATGGTCACACACGTTCAATAGTTGTTGTTTTTGTTCATGGGATAATTCCCCGAAGTTGTATTCTGAAACTGGTACAACTATTTTCTTTAAAGACTCAAATAGAAGTGAAGACTCCTCACGGATAAACTGGTATTTCTCTTTAAGTAACCGCTTAAAGAAAAAGAGATGAATGATTACATCTTTCCAGATATCTGCCTTAAAATATTCTGTGAACCTGACAATAATGGAACTCTCAATCATCTTAAGACTTGTCATTAATGTTTCTATTTCCTTAGAATCTTTATGATAAACCGAGATTTTGTTTTCATTAACTTCCTTTATACCTTGGGATAATGCTCTTATCAGCATAATATTTTCTGACTCTGCCAGAAGTTTATAGTATAATCCGCTGTAATAATCACCCGTTAGCACAGTAAGTTCCCGGGTTTTATCGTCTACTTTATACTTTGAGATATGTTCATGTGTATCCAACGCAATTTGAATAAGCATGGTTGAATGGGCAAAATTCTCCATTTCATTATACGGAACTTTTAACCATTCCATAATAGATATAAGAATTAAGAGTTTATCTTCATCAATCAACGGTGTTTCAATATATTTTAGCAAGTAAGTGTCAAAAACACTTTTTTCGACTTTCTCTTTTACGGATATAAATTTTTGTCGAATATCCTGCATTTTCATCACCCTTGCTTCCCCGAAGTAATATTTATATGTATGTTTACTGTTCTAATTTTTATATAACTACTAAATCTTAAAGATAAAAAATAATTCTTTATTAAAACAAGGCAGAAACCATTATAACATAAAAGCAAGTATAGGCACATAAATTTACAAAATAAATATACTTCCAACTTGTTTGAATGTTAATAAAAGGTTATTGATTTATTTTTCCCTTATTTCTTGATTTCACTTTCAATTTCTCCAAATTGAGTTAAGATTTTTGCATTTCCCCTAATTTTGATGGCAGACGTATGCTCTGTAAATTGGGCAATTAATACTTCACCTTTATCGAGCTTTTCTGAATGATGAAATCTCGTATCAGATCCCCTCGTTAAGCCAATAACATTTACACCATCTTCACTTGCTTTAATAACTATATATTCACCATTTTGCTGACGTTTTTCCATAAACATCACTCCAAACAAAAAATTCTATCTTATTAAGCTTTAATCAAGTTGAGTATCTCAGAGCGGGCGATTGGATTATCCGACAAGTTTCCACGAACCGCCGTTGTCACAGTCTTTGAGCCCGGTTTTTTAACACCGCGCATAGTCATACACATATGTTCCGCTTCCACCACAACCATAACCCCATGAGGATCAAGTTTTTCCATTATACTGTCTGCGATAGTAGATGTAATACGTTCCTGTAATTGTGGTCTTTTTGCCACGGCTTCTACTGCCCTTGCCAGCTTACTTAAACCTGTAACACGGCCATTTTTTGGAATATATGCCACATGTGCTTTACCAAAAAAAGGAACAAGATGATGTTCACACATTGAATAAAATGGTATATCCTTAACTAATACCAATTCTTCATGATCTTCACTAAATATGGTTTCAAAATGGAGCTTTGGATCTTCATTTAAACCACTAAAAACTTCTTCATACATTTTTGCTACTCGTTTTGGTGTATCAAGCAATCCTTCGCGATTTGGATCTTCACCGATTGCCTCTAAGATTAAGCGTACAGCTTGCTCTATTTGAACGCGATTTATTTCTGCCACAATAATTCCCCCTATGCTAGTCAATTCATATTGACAAATACATATTAGCATACTAGCTGACATACAGGCAAAAAAGAAAAAGGCCATGGAATTTTTCCATGACCTTAGCTCTTAAGCATTCGCTTAAAGCAATAATTTATGTAATTATTTTACTGCGTCTTTAAGCGCTTTACCTGGTTTGAAAGCAGGAACCTTGCTTGCACCGATTTCGATCTCTTCTCCTGTTTGAGGATTGCGACCTTTACGTGCAGCACGCTCACGTACTTCAAAGTTACCAAAACCGATAAGTTGTACCTTATCACCAGTTTTTAAAGCATCTAAAATTGCATCAAAAACAGCATCAACTGCTTTTGTAGCGTCCTTTTTTGAAAGCTCACTAGCTTCAGCAACTGCGTTAATTAGTTCTGTCTTGTTCATGCCTTTCACCTCCTCCCAAAGAATTTTCGATAAATAATAATACTTATCTACATTTCTAAACAATTTTTCTAATTTCTATACGTCATAGTGTTGTTTTATTACCAAAGTTATACAATTTTTTTCTTTAGAAGATATAATCTACCGTTTTGGATACAACCCTTTATATAAAGGCATTACTACAACGTAAGTCTGTTAAAAGATTATCATAATCAAATCAGCATATCAAGAAGAAATCAAGAAATTATGGTAATCTTTTCTTAAGTTCGTCAAAATTCTACTAAATTTGCCTACTATAATAAAAAAAAGACTCCAAATCTGGAGTCTGGATTTATAGTATGATGGCAATTAGGCCGCCAGAACCTTCGTTGATGATCCTTTCAAGCGTTTCCTTTAATTTATATCGTGCATTTTCTGGCATTAAAGATAACTTTCCATGGATTCCTTCACGGACAATCGAACTTAAACTACGGCCGAATATATCAGAGTTCCAAATGGATAGTGGGTCATCCTCGAAATCCTGCATGAGATAGCGAACCAGTTCTTCACTTTGTTTTTCCGTTCCAATGATTGGGGCAAACTCTGATTCTACATCTACCTTGATCATATGGATGGAAGGAGCAACCGCTTTTAATCTTACCCCGAATCTGGCACCCTGGCGAATAATTTCCGGCTCCTCCAAGCTCATATCTGCGAGTGAAGGTGAGGCAATGCCGTAGCCAGTTTGTTTAACCATTCTAAGCGCATCGGCAATATGATCATATTCTGCTTTTGCGTGGGCAAAATCCTGCATCAGTTCAAGGAGATGATCCTTCCCTCTAATTTCAACCCCCACAATTTCTTTTAAAATATCATCAT
The DNA here is from genome assembly GCF_036962145.1 of Bacillus sp. JJ1764. Classification (NCBI taxonomy): domain Bacteria; kingdom Bacillati; phylum Bacillota; class Bacilli; order Caryophanales; family Bacillaceae; genus Bacillus; species Bacillus sp. JJ1764. Next base: position 5,944 of record NZ_JBALNY010000181.1, read on the forward strand.
ATAATTCATCAGGCGCCATTAAATCAATTTCAGCTACTCCTGAACCCATTTCAACACCTGCTAAACCAGCTCTTTCAATGAATTCAAACTCGCTGAATTGTTGAACTACCCGGTCGACATCTCTTAATCTCTTGATATCTTTTACTGTTTCTTTTACTGCATCCTGATAGCTTTCACGCAGCCAATGATTCTCCCTTAACACCATCACCCAGCTTGGAAGATTGACATTGACTTCAAGTACCGGGAATTCATAAAGGGCTTCTCTTAACACATTAAGCACATCATTTTCTCTCATACTTTCAACACTCATAGCAATGACAGGAATGTCATATTTTTCTGCCAAGTTTGAACGTAAGGTCTCTGTACTTGGATGGTAAGGTTGGGCACTATTTATAACCATGATAAACGGTTTTCCCACTTCTTTAAGTTCTTCAATCACGCGCTCTTCGGCTTCAATGTAGTTGCTTCTTGGAATTTCACCGATTGTGCCATCCGTAGTCACTACAACCCCAATGGTGGAATGCTCCTGGATTACCTTTCGTGTTCCGATTTCAGCAGCTTCATGAAATGGGATCGGTTCCTCATACCATGGGGTGTTAATCATTCTTGGGCCATTTTCGTCTTCATATCCTTTCGCCCCTGGGACTGTATAGCCCACACAGTCAACAAGTCTAATATTAACATTTAACCCCTCATCAACATGAACCGTAGCCGCCTGATTGGGGACAAATTTAGGTTCAGTGGTCATAATAGTTTTTCCTGCTGCACTTTGTGGCAATTCATCCTGTGCCCTTGATCTTTCCGCTTCACTCGCTATATTCGGTAATACAACAAGCTCCATAAATTTTTTAATAAAGGTTGATTTTCCAGTTCTAACTGCTCCTACTACTCCTAAATATATATCGCCGCCTGTTCTCTCGGCAATATCCTTAAAAATATCTGCCTTTTCCAAGTGATCCCCTCCTGATCATAGAGTAAAGTGGGATAAATTCATCCATATAGGTATTTTTGGATAGTATATGTTTATGATGTTGTCCTATCATGTTATGACACTTTTATAAAAATTTTTACCCCCTTATAAAAAATAAAAATTCACAAGAAGCTGTTATAATTCGTGCCATAGCTTTTTGGGGAGGGTTTCCATTTATGTTCACGGGATAGATATTGTCATCTATCACCGAACCAATTTTCCACAAAAAAACCCTTCTCCTACAATATATTTCTTCGGAAAAAGGTTATGACAAAATATATATTCTATTCTTCTAAAAATACTGGTTCATTTGTTTTAGCATCGACCGAAAGAGGAAGCGAAAATGCCGGTACAAACATTGAGTCGTTTGTAAGTATAGAACGGATATCTTCACCCGGCTTAACTCTATTGTTCCCATTTCTAAGGGCCTTGTATAGGTCAGGCCGATAATCTATATAGACTTGGGCTGAACCATTTATCACAAACGATAGATTCTGATTGGTAAAAGGGCTTTCCACTACAGGTTCACTTTTATACCCCAGTTTTTTAAAGTCAAGAGAGTAAACATTATTGGCAAGTTCCTTTTTATAGGGCGGATACCCCATTGCCTTTATTCTTAGATTTAGTTCACGTATGGTTTCGGCCATTCTAAGGTCAAGTAGTTTGACAGTTGGATTGGTTTCTACATCGATTAGGACATATTGAAAAATGCCTCCATTTTCATATGCATTTCCCGGTGGTTCAGCCATATATTTTGGTGTAATTTTTTTAAAGTCAATCGGATATTTTTGATAAATCGGTGTATCCGCTTCCTTTGTTTTAATGGGCAAAATTCCCCCATTGTCCTTTCTAAACTCATCCACTGCAGTTTGGACTGCTTGAATTTGGTCTTTATATGGTATTTGGTTTTTAGCCAATTCTTCCTTCGGATACATGCAGCCGGATAAGAGAAAAACGGATAGTACCATGAAGCATGCGAGCCATTTCCAATTCATAAAATCACCTAATTAATTATTTATTTATAAATTTTCGTTTATGTAAAAAAAACAATTAGTAAAGTTAATCCGGCAATAATCATAAAAATATAAGCCAAAACAGCTGTTATGATTTTAAAGGCTCCTTTTAATTTGAAACGACTTACATATATGGTGACGATAGCCAGCACCATAAAGCCCATTCCGGCAATCGAGATCCAATTTTTCAACATGCCTGGTGTCATTTTTAAACTCCCCCTTTTTTCGTCTGCTATTATACCATAAGAAATACTGTTCTTAAAAAAATAGGCTCTTTTGACTCCCGTCCAATTAACAGGGGAAACAGCTCAACAATGGGCAAAATAAAAAGCTGAAGTAGAAAGGGGCGTTTTCTACTTCAGCTAAGACTAAATAACCCATACTCCTGGCGTCAAACTACCATGTTACTTCGTTGCATTGTATGCATGTAAAAGGTAAAGGGTATCATCTTACGCCTATTTTCTTAGAGAAATGTCAGATATTATTTTGCAGGTATATCCCAAGCATTCATTTCATTCATTTTTTTGGATCTTTATACATTTCTTTCATCTAGGATATTTACTAAATCTTCCAGTTCGTTTCTTTTTCCGCGAGCCATTAAAACATCTACGCCATCCTTTGGATCCTTACCGTTAAATAAGACGTCATAAAGGGCAGAGGTAATCGGCATTTTCACATCATACTTCTCGGCAAGCTGATAGGCAGCTTTGGTGGTTCTTACACCTTCAACAACCATTCCCATGCTGTCCAGGACCTCTTCTAGACTATGACCCTTACCTAACATGTTTCCTGCTCTCCAGTTTCGAGAATGAACGCTTGTACAGGTAACGATTAAATCCCCAATCCCTGTTAAGCCAGAAAAGGTTAAGGGATTGGCTCCCATTTTCGTACCTAAACGGGCGATTTCAGCTAATCCCCTTGTCATTAAAGCTGCCTTGGCATTGTCTCCATAGCCTAAGCCATCTGTGATTCCTGCGGCAAGTGCAATGATATTCTTTAATGCACCTCCGATTTCTACCCCGATCACATCCGAGTTTGTATACACTCGGAAATTTAGATTTATAAATAAATCTTGAATTTTCTCAGCAGCAGCCATATTTTCGGAGGAAACAGTCACTGTTGTTGGATGGCGTAAACTTACTTCCTCAGCATGGCTTGGCCCAGATAAGACGACAACATCCTTCAAGTAATCCTTAGGCATTTCTTCTTTAATAATTTCCGTAATACGTAACAGCGTATTGGGCTCAATCCCTTTACTTACATGAGTAATGACAATCGGTTTGAAAAGAACCTCTCGGACCCTTCCCAACACTTCTCTAATCGCTTTTGTCGGTACCGCTAAAACGACATTTTCGATACCGGATAATACATCACTCAAGGATCCATATGCCACGATTAGTTCAGGGAGGATAATTTCAGGCAAATACTTTTTATTTGTATGAAATTGATTAATTTCTTTTACCTGTTCCTCATCGTGGCTCCATAAACGTACTTCATGGCCATTATCCGCCAACACCATAGCCAGAGCAGTTCCCCAACTGCCTGCACCTAAAACAGCTACTGCAGCTTTTTTTCCCTCCATTACATTACACCGCCTTCAGTTATTTTCTTTCTCTTGCGTATATTTTTATAGGTGTTCCTTCAAACCCGAATGCATCCCTTATACGATTTTCAAGAAATCTCTCATAGGAGAAATGTAATAATTCCGGTTCGTTTACAAAAACAACAAATGTAGGAGGCTTTACAGATACTTGGGTGGCATAATAAATTTTAAGACGCTTCCCTTTATCTGTAGGTGTAGGGTTCATTGCCACCGCATCCATAATAATATCATTTAAAACGCTGGTTTCTACACGCATAGAATGATTTTCACTAACCTGGTTAATCATCGGCAGCAGTGTATGAATCCGTTTTTTCGTTTTAGCGGATAGGTATACAATAGGTGCATAACTAAGGAATAAGAAATGATCCCTAATAGTTTGTTCAAATTCCTTCATGGTCTTTTCATCTTTCTCAATAGCGTCCCATTTATTCACCACAATGACGACTGCTCTGCCAGCCTCATGAGCATAACCAGCAATTTTTTTATCCTGCTCGATAATCCCTTCCTCAGCATTAATGACAACCAAAACAACATCAGATCGTTCAATGGCTCTCAAAGCACGGAGGACACTGTACTTTTCGGTATTCTCGTATACTTTTCCTTTTTTTCTAATACCTGCCGTATCGATGATCACATATTTTTGATCATTATACGTATAGGGTGAATCCACTGCATCACGGGTTGTCCCAGCTATATTACTGACAATGACACGATCTTCTCCAAGTATCGCATTGACTAAGGAAGATTTTCCAACATTCGGCCGCCCAATTAAAGAAAACTTAATGACATCTTCATCATATTCCAGTTGTTCATTTTTCGGAAAGAATTTCGCGGCTTCATCCAAAAGATCTCCTAATCCTAATCCGTGTGAACCAGAAACAGGGAAGGGTTCACCAAAGCCTAATGCATAAAAGTCATATAACTGCTCTCGCATCTCAGGATTATCAATCTTATTAACCCCTAAAACAATCGGTTTCTTTGATTTGTAAAGGATTTTGGCAACTTCTTCATCAGCTGCCGTGACTCCTTCTCTTCCGTTTGTTAAAAAGATAATAACATCGGCTTCATCAATCGCCACTTCTGCCTGTTGACGAATTTGTTCTAGGAACGGCTCGTCACCAATATCAATTCCTCCCGTGTCAATTATGTTAAATTCGTGTGTCAGCCATTCACCTGAGCTATAAATTCGATCCCTTGTCACGCCGGGAATATCCTCGACAATGGATACCCTCTCTCCAACAATCCTATTAAAAATTGTAGACTTGCCCACATTTGGTCTGCCTACAATGGCAATTACCGGTTTCACCATATGATCGCCATCCTTTCTATTCTATTATTTATGCAAGTTGGCTTCATGATTCTTCAAAAGATAAGAGATACCCTAAGAAATAAACCCTTCCATTCCTAGAAGGGCCTAACTTATATATTTTAGCAAATGTTAATCCTTTCCCGCAATGGAAAGTATCATTAAAGCTTTCTTTCTTTTTCTAAAAAATGAAAATGGTGTTGTAAAGTGGTTATGGTAGACTCGAGTATCTTCCATCCCACCAGTATTCCAGAAGTTAAGGAAAAAACATCCAGATAGGACAGGTCACCTATTGAATAAGGAAATTGGTAGTTACTAATGAAATAGGCGTATAAAAATTCTCCCTGCATAGTGCCACAGGCAATCATTAATAATCTTCCCTTTAAGTCTTTGTGAAGAAGCAGGGCCAAGTATCCAATTACGGCACCCATCATCCACTCACGTTTAAATATAAGCCAAATCGGGTCGAAAATTTCGAATAAGAGAAAAGTAATATACGCGATGGATACAATAAGTGAACAAATGAAAAGATAGAGCATAGCACCTTTTTTTTCGAAACTTAAAAATAAATAGGTAAATAATAATAAAAACAAACCACCTAGGTAAATTTTATCATTTCCTATTGTCAAATAACGATCGGAAAAAATAATAATGACGAGAACAATAGCAGCTAATTTAAACCGATATGGATTTTGCTTACTCAAGATAAAGGTAACATACACCCAAAGCATCCAAAAAATCAAATAAAATAGAGTACCCTCCAAGGTCCACACACCTCCTATTATTTACATTATTGCTATTCTTTATGTACTTTCATACTTGCCTGCATAATATTTTTGAGATGATTTATCTTAATAGAAGGAGGTGCGAAAAGCATGGGAAAAGACCGCCAAGAGAAAAAGTTAAAAGAAAGTAAAAAAGTGGAGTCTGATCGTGATCAGGCATTACACTATCCCGGTTCTACGAAACTTTCCAGTCCTGAGGAAGCCAGAGGATTAAATGACAATAAATATTAATCGAGTAGGAGGGGGTGACT